>PBQF01000025.1 GCA_002724975.1 Parcubacteria group bacterium | reverse complement strand
CTTGCTTGATATCGTACTTTTCTAATACTAGTTTGTTAACCATTTAAAAAAATTCTCCGAAATATAAAGTTAATAAAACTGCTAAATAAAGTTTTAAATGTAAAATAACGTTATTGCACTAATTTTTCTGCTGCTCTTTCTGTATCTCTTTAATCAAAATATCAACAACATCTTCTGCATCCAGACTTGTTGTATCAAGATAAAGGGCATCCGGTTCTCTTTTCAACGGTGCATGCTCCCTCGTCGAATCTCTGTGGTCCCTCTGGGCAATGCCTTCTATCAAATTATCCAGACTACCCTCGCCAGCAAGAGTCCCGAGTTCAGAATGCCGCCTTTTTGCCCTCTCCTTAATGTCGGCATCCATGTAAATCTTTTTATCTGCATCCTGAAAAACAACCGAACACATATCTCTGCCTTCAGCAACAATATCTTTGCCTCTTGCAAAGTCTCTCTGGAGTTCAACCATCTTCTTGCGAACAAATTCCAGGCTGGATATATGATGAATGTTCTCTGTTACGGAGGGATGTCTTATCTCTCTTGTTACGTCAACATCATCTACAAACACCTCTGATCCGTCAGCCGAACACTCTATCCTGATACTGGTATCAGCCAACAGCTTATAGACTCCTTCTTTGTCACTGAAACCAACACCTGAACTGCTGACTTTCCATGTAAACGCTCGATACATCGCACCACTATCAAGATACGTAAAGCCAAGGCGCTCAGCTAACCCTTTTGCCACTGTACTTTTACCAGACCCAGCTGGCCCATCGATCGCTATGATCAACAGGTACCTCCAATATTATTGTGTTAAGTCCTTCGAATAATCGAAACTCTCCTTTATAACAAAGCGTATTTGTTAATGCAAGATATTTTTATGCTGTTATTATTACACTACTTAGCTGATATTTTCTCTATTTTCTTCAATTTCTGCTCAAATGCCAGTGCGATGTCCCGGGACTTTATCATCACAGACGCTTCATGGTTCTTTCTCAATGCGCCATAAGTCCAATTAGTGCTTCCTACAATCGTTATATATTTATCAATAACCATTACCTTGCTGTGAGTTACCCTGTTTTTGCTGTCATAAAAGACAGGAACACCGGCACGTAATAGCAAATTGTATGCATATCCACTCCTTCTTTCAATTACGTCTCTTTTTTTGCCTTTTTCCCAGAATTTGACATTCTGGTTAAAAATAACCAGAACCTTTACTCCCCTTTATGTGTGTTTATGAGATCAAGGATCAGTTGGTATTCATCTCCACCTGAATGCCCTTTGTCCAGTTTAGCCATGTACATCACACACAATATGGACTTTTTGGCGCCAGTAAATGCCTTATGAACTGCCGGATAATATTCTGCATTAACGAGAAGGATTACGTCATCTACAGGCAGAGAACAGGCAGATCTTACATTGCACAACAAACCGGAAACACCGAAAAAGATAGTACATATTAATAAGGTAGTTATTTTGTTGTTTTCCTGCATTCCTGGCTTCCTTATAGTTGTTGCCCGTTCCCACGCTCTGCGTGGGAACGACACTTGCTCACAACAGATTGAGGCAAAACTCTTTCCACATGAACATCTACAATTTCATTCATTAAATCATCTGGACCGTCAAATAAGGCTTTTATATACCTGTCTGAATAACCACACAGTTTCCCTGTTTTCTTGTCTCTCGTATTTTCTACGAGTATACCTATTTCCATGCCGACGAATAAATTCTTGTATCTTTGGGAGGCTTCTGCTGCCAGGGATTCCAGTTCTTTTTTACGTTCCTTAATAACAGGAGGCTTGCAATGGTCCGGCATTTTAGCGGCAGGAGTATCATCGCGCGGACTATAAGGAAAGATGTGTGTTCTGCTGAATCCGGCCTGTTCACAAAGTTTCATTGTATTCTCGAAATGCTCCCTCTTCTCTCCGGGGAAACCTACCAGTACGTCTGTAGATATCGACGGTAATTTCAACTTCTCTTTAATTTTTTCCACTATTTTGAGATATTGAGCAGCGTTATATTTTCTGTTCATCCTCTTCAATATATAATCATCTCCACTCTGCAGAGGCAGATGAAAGTGAGGACAGACCTTATCCGAACCTGCAATAATATCAATTAAATCATCCGTAACCTCATTTACTTCTATCGAGCTTAATCTTATCCTTGCTAATCCCGGCAGAGTTTGCAGTTCTCTCAATACATCTGTAATAGCTTGTTGATATCCCGTTTCCTTGCCATAAGCACCCAGATGAATACCGGTAAGTACAATCTCCTTATAACCATTGCTCACCAGTTGCTCCGCTTCAAAAAGAATATCTTCTATCTTCTTGCTTATGACCTTGCCCCTGACATAAGGAATAATACAGTAGGAGCAGAAAATATCACATCCGTCTTCAATCTTGAGAAACGCCCTTGTGTGGCCATCAAACTTACTGACCTTCAGATCGAAGGCAGATTCATTACGACGAAGCTTCTTTGTGCGGGGATCTCTTATATTACTGGAAACCGGCACGGAGTTATTATTTGAAATAAAACCGTTTTTTACAAATTCAATTATCTTGCTCTCCCTACCCTTTTCAAAGACATAGCCTACACCTTCTATCGTCCTTATTGCCTCTGCATCTGATTCGGCGTAACACCCAGTAACGACAACGGTAGCGTCCGGGTTGTTCCGTATTACTTTCCTGATCTGCTGGCGTGACTTATCATCACTCGTTGATGTAACCGTACACGTATTTATGACACACAAATCAACAGGGACATTCAGTGAGACCTCTTCATATCCACTTGACATAATAGCCTCTCTTAATGCCTGAGTTTCATACTGGTTTACTTTACATCCCAGAGTGATAAAGCTGCAAGTTTTCATGTTATAAAAAGTTAAAAGTGCCTAAAGTTTGAAGTACTCTAAAGTTATGGCGAAAAAACAATACTTGACACTATATTACGACAGACATAGACTATAATTCAATGGTAAACTTCCGGACAGTCTTTACGCAATATAGCGATAAACGAAAAACAAAGATATGCTTATAAAAGTGTATACATGGAGAACAATATGACAAATCTGAATAAGGTCTCTGTAGTAAAATGTACAGATTATTCTAAAGAAGATATACGCAGTGCAGTGGATAAAACATTCTCTTTTTTTGGCGGGATTGAAAACATCATCAAAAAAGGATCAAAGATGCTGCTGAAACCAAACTTCTTAAAGGAGAGCAGTCCTAGAAAATGTATAATTACGCATCCTACTGTTATTGAGGCAGTAGCAGAAGCAGTCCTTGAAGCAGGCGCAACTCCAATCATTGGAGACAGCCCCGCCTTTGGCTCTATTGCAAAAGTAGCCAGTCGTATAGGGCTGGATAAATTTGCGGAAAAGCATGGTATTGATATCATCGAACTGGATAAGCCCAGAAAAGTATCCATTAACTGTGGCGGCCAGGACTTTTCCCTGACCGTCTCAGGCAAGGCACTTGATGTTGATGCCATAATCAACCTTCCCAAGCTTAAGGTCCATGTCCAGGTTCTCTTTACCGCAGGAGTCAAGAACCTGTATGGATGTGTCAGCGGCAAGCAAAAAGCGTGGAGGCATTTACAATCAAAAAACGATTTGGAATGGTATGCTGATATGTTAATTGCCAATTACCAGTTGGTTAAACCGGTATTCACAATCGTTGATGCTGTCACGGCTATGGAAGAAAAAGGCCCTACCGGAGGTCGTCCCAAAGACGTTTCTCTGCTTGTCGGCGGCATAGACGTCATCTCAGTAGATAGAGTGGTTGCAGAACTGCTTTCAGTTAGTCCGGAAGACGTTCCCATACTGAGAGCGGCAAAAAGGCTAGGAATAGGTGAGCAGGATTTATCAAAGATAGAAATAGCCGGTGAAGACCTACATTCTGTTAAAGTGCACGACTTTATCTTTCCCGAACTATTGCCAATAAGTTTTGATTTCATCCGTGTAGTAAAAAGTCTTATCAGGCACCTTTGGCTCAAGTTTGTAGGCAAGCCGAAGTTGCAAACATGATTACAGAACGTTATAAATTTGATTAATCACCACAGAAAAATCAGTATTGGCATAACTTAGAATTGCGCACGACTCATTATTATTATGTACTTTTTATATATGAGAGCCGAGTAACAAGAAAAGCCACATGATTAATGATGGTAAAAAGTTTAATATCCTCTACCTTCACAATAAATCTATTATGGGTGGAGCAGAGATAAGCTTATTAAATTTAGTAAAGAGGTTAGATAAGAAACTTTTTACGCCCCACTTTGCCTGCTCCAAGGAGGGTCCTTTTGTAGATGCACTAAGAAATATAAAAATCCCTCCTGACTTTGTTCAATTCCCCAGTATACGATGGCCCAATCCCGTGCGGATTTGCAACACCATCAAAAATCTCACAGGCATCATAGAAAAGAAACAGATAAATTTGATTCACTCAAACTAACCTCGTTCTAATCTGTTTGGCGCAATTGCAGCGAAGATAAACAGTGTCCCTATCGCGTCTGGCATGAAAGATGTCTCGAAAGAGGCAGATTCGATAGTGACAATATCTTTTCCTTTTTGCCGGACAGGATTATCTACAATACCGGTGCAGTCAGGAACAAATTTACAAAAGAGAAGATTGATTTATTTATCTGATATTTTCGCACAAGAGGGGGAAAGAAAGTAATTGAAAGACTGCAGAAGGAATCAACATCTAAGTTCAAAAAATGCTTACATATAAACTTGATATTCTTAAACAATTGTTTATAGTATCGACAACTAGCAGCAAACGTTATTATATGCTTAAGATGCCTCATAATTGGTAAATACTATGATACGATACAAGAACATTTCATTTGCCTTAAGATTAAACATTTTAGCACTTTTGCTTTTCACTATTACATTCACCACAACCGGATGTTTCAACATTGGCCCTAATGCAATGAAACGTGAGTGGCTTAAATACAATAACGTCATTAGTAACATTGAGGACCAGCAGAATCTTTTGAATTTAGTCAAACTTCGATACAATGATTCCCCTAAAATGCTCGCTGTGACTAATATTAATTCCCAACTGCTCTTGGGAACTGAGGATTCTGGGGCAAGTTATTCATTTTCTGAAAGAGCAACGCCAGTTGGTAATAGGTTTAATTTCTCTCTATTTCCAAAGTATGAAGACAAGCCAACGATTACCTATCAGCCATTACAAGGAGAGAAGTTTGTAAAAAGTATGCTCGAACAAATTTCTCTGGACGTCCTTCTACTCTTGAACAATTCTGGATGGAGTGTTGAACGCATTTTTCGCTTATGTGTACAAGACATTAATGGTATTCGTAACGCTCCGGGTGCCTCTGGTCCTACACCCGATTATGCTCCTGAGTATAAGGATTTCCTCACTGTAGCAAAGCTGATGCGCACACTACAGAAGCGCAATTTATCTAATGTCGAATACGAGCTTGTTAATGGTAAATCCACACTGGTTTTTAGCCTTGCCAAAGAGGCTTTAGAGTTGTCTGAGACGTATAAACTCGTAGAAATGTTACGTTTGACACCTGGAAAAACAGAATATCCCATACGCATGAATGATGTAGATCACAACCCAAACCTTATAAGGTTAAGAACTCGTTCTGTTATGGGCATATTATATTTACTTTCTCAATCCGTTGAAGTGCCTCAAGAGGATGTAAGGAGAGGAAAATTAACGACTACCAAATATGAAGATGGACTTCCTTTTAATTGGGGTGACCTTTTTAGTGATTTATTTCAGATCAAATCAAGTTCTGAGAAACCCTCTGATGCTTTTGTCAGCATTAAGTACCGAGGACACTGGTTTTATATTGACGACACGGATGTTGAATCAAAAAGAACTTATGCACTTTTTAGCCAAATTTTTGCTATTCAAGCGGGTAAAATAGAAATTGAAAGACCAACACTCACATTACCAATAGGTGGATAGAGGTCGCTTCAGAAGACCCTATTGCCACGGACAAATCTCTCTTTTTGCCTTTGGCTTCAGTTTATACCAGTGAAAATCTGTGGCTAATTAATTCTTTTAGTATTCCCCTGCTAAGGAATTGTTATGCCTGACTATCCTCATATAACGGAGACATTGCTCTCAACCTCTTTATGATAGGAGGAACCGTCTCCAGCACATATTCTATTTGTGCTTCAGAATTGTCTATTCCCAGACTGAAGAGTATCGAACCCTGAGCTACCGCGTCTTCTACTCCAATTGAGCTCAAGACATGTGATGATTTTAATGATCTGGAAGTACATGCTGAACCGGAAGAGACCGCGATTCCCTTCATATCCAGAAACAAAAGAATTGACTCGCCCTCAACATACTCAATGCTGATATTTATATTGTTCGGTAATCGTTTTTCAGGATGACCATTCAGATAGATACTATCTACTGAATTCATCAGGCCGTTTAACAGCTTGTCACGTAGAGGTTTTATTGCCCCCATGCGCGTGTCCATTTCTTTCCTTGCCAATTCTGCGGCCTTCCCCATGCCTACTATTCCTGGTATATTCTCCGTACCGGCACGACGCCCGCCTTCCTGCACGCCCCCCTCAATAAAAGGAACGATCCTTGTTTTCTCCCTTAAATACAGCGCACCTGCACCGGGTGGACCATAGAACTGACTACCGGCCAGGCTTAAGGAATCTACCATCATCGCGTCCACATCTACGGGTATATTACCGGTAGATGCCACGGCATCAACATGAAAGGTAATACCTTTCTCATTAACAATTTTCCCGATCTCTTCAATCGGCTCAATAGTACCTATTTCACTATTTGCATGCATTATCGAGACGAGAGCAGTTTTCGGTGTAATTGCCTTAGCAACATCCTCAGGATCTATCATGCCGTATTTATCAACCGGTACATGCGTAACCTCAAAACCCATTTTCCTCAGTTTTTTCAGTGGATTAAGTATTGAAAAATGTTCTATCTCTGATGTGATGATGTGTTTGCCCTTCTTTTTATTTGCCGTTGCAAGACCCCTGATGGCAAAATTATTTGCTTCACTCCCACTTGATGTAAATATTATTTCCTCAGCTTTTGCTCCTATAAGTGACGCAACTTCACCCCTAGCAGTCGTTACCGCTTTACCTGCAACCTGTCCGAAATGGTGCAGATTTGAAGGATTACCATAGGTGTTTTTTATGGTATCTACCATTGCTTCTACAACCAATGGGTGTGTTGGCGTACAAGACGCATGATCAAGATATATTTTTTCCAATTTACTCACTCCTTTATATTTATTATCGGCAGGAACCTTCTACCTTTTCTAAATTTGCATATTCCAGTGCCAACTTCTTTATGCCTACTCTATTAAAATCAACATGTACTGTATCAGACGATGGAGCTATCTTTACAACTCTCCCACGACCAAAAATTTCGTGTTTTACTATGTCACCTGAAACCAGCTCGACACTCTCTTGAGGCTCATCAATCTGGAATACCGGCAACTCATCATAATCGTCCCCCCATGCATCATATTGATAATCATCCTCATCTGCTGAATCTCTGTATCCCGCTGTCGGTTCAGTACGCAGCTTATCTGCGTAGGCATTATAGATTGTTTTATCAATCTCCTCAACAAAATCTACAGGTATCTCGCTTAAAAACCTTGAGGGGACGCACGCAGAACGCTGTCCGAATTTTGCCCGATATCTGGTATGGACCAGAAACAGGTCCTTTTGAGCTCTCGTAATGCCCACATAGCACAAACGACGCTCCTCTTCAACGTCATCATCTGAATCCTTTGATTGAGAGTGAGGCAACAACCCCTCCTCAAGACCGGCGATAAAGACAACCGGAAATTCCAGACCCTTTGCTGCGTGCAGCGTCATCAGGGTAACAGTATCTGCGGCATCATCCCATTTGTCAATATCTGCAATCAGTGACACCTCTTCTAAAAAGCTCTGGAGCAAACCATCCGGATTTGAAGCGTCATATTCACTGGCAGCATTCACCAGCTCCTCAATATTTTCCAACCTCTCCTCGCTATCACCTTCGTAGGATTGAGCCAGGTAATCTACATATCCAATTTTCTCGATAACCTCTTTTACAAATCCCATTACCGGAAAAGTTGGGATAGTATGTAGTTCAACAATAATATCTTGGAAACTTTTCACCGCCTTTG
>PBQF01000024.1 GCA_002724975.1 Parcubacteria group bacterium | reverse complement strand
TATTGTTGGAGCACTATTTGTGATATTTCCAGCAAAATTAGCCGGTTTAGGATTAGTAGTATATGGGTTGTTTGAGTTGTTTTGGAAGAAGGATGAAAGTGTTATAGAAGAACATCATCACCATCATCACCATAATAAGAATACTAAAAAGAAGAAAAAGGTAGTAAAGAAAGATAAATAGTCCTATGCCACAGACAATATTTACTGGACACACAGATGCTGAAGCTGTAAACAATAGCGATAAAGGCACAACATTCTACAGAGATTTAAATTTATATTTTAATAAAAATCCAGTTACTGGAGATATCTCTGCGGTGACTGATGTTCAAGACATAAAAAGAGCGGTTCGTAATATAATCCTTTTAAATACTTGGGATAAACCTTTTCATCCAGAACTAGGGCCTAATGTTAGAGGGGCTTTGTTTGAAAATTACGATATACCTACTATAACGGACGTGGCAGCTAAAATAACAAGAACAGTAAATAAATATGAACCTAGAGTTAGAATTATAGAGGTATTAATTCCAGAACCAGAGCTACAAGTAGATTCAAATACATTACGAATTTTTATATCATTTTTTTTAAAAAGTGCACCAAATATAGCTGAAGAATTAGAGCTTATACTAAAGAGAGCAAGATAAATGGCAGGGAAAACAACAGAAGGCAGAATGAATATTACTGGATTGGATTTTGAAGATATCAAAAACAATCTAAAAATTTACCTTAAAGGACAATCTCATTTTACTGATTATGATTTTGAAGGTTCTGGCATGAATATTTTACTAGATGTTCTTGCTTACAACACACACTATCAAGCATTTTATGCTAATATGTTAGCTAATGAAATGTTTTTGGATACTGCTGTTAAAAGAAACTCTGTAGTGTCACATGCTAAAGTTCTTGGTTATACACCCAGATCAGTACAAGCGCCAACTGCCTATTTAAAGGTGCAAGTACATGATGCTAATACACCATCAATAACAATGCCAGAAGGTTATTTATTTACTACAACAATTGATGGTAGAGATTATCAATTTGTAAATACGGAAGATAGAACAATAACTCCAACCTCTTCAGGATCAGCAACACAAACTTATGTTTTTGGAGATGACGGTATTGGGATTCCTGTCTATGAAGGTTCTTGGACAGAAACAAAATTTACTGTAGATTTAACAGATGTTGACCAGAGATTTATAATTCCTAATATTAATGTTGACATGTCTACAATATTAGTTTCGGTACAAACAAGCTCAGTGGATACGTTTAAAGAAACATTTACTAAAGCTAATGACCTTATAGATGTTGATGCTGCGACAAGAGCCTTTTTCATCCAAGAAACAATAGATAATAAATGGGAAATTTATTTTGGAGATGACGCTGTAGGAAAAGCTTTAATTGATGGAAATATAATATCTATTAAATATGTTGTTACTAATGTGGAAGCTGCTAATGGCGTTTCTTCATTTAATGCAGGAAGTGGCATTTCAGGTTTTAGTAATATAGAAGTTACTACAATTACTTCCTCTTCAGGTGGTGCTACAGCTGAAAATTTAGCTTCAATTAGATATAATGCACCGTTACATTTTGCTTCTCAAAATAGAGGAGTAACAGCTACTGATTATAAAGCTTTATTGCCACAATTATATGGAGATATAGAGTCTATTGCTGTGTGGGGTGGAGAATTTGCAAATCCGCCTGTATATGGAAAGGTCTATATTAGTATTAAACCGCACACCGGTTCTAATTTAACTAATGTGGTAAAAGATAATTTAAAAAGTCAATTAAAAAAATATACTGTTGCTAGTATTACGCCTGTGTTTGTTGATCCAGATATTACAAAAATTATTCCAAACATTTCTTTTAAATTCAATGAGTTTAATACAACAAAGACAGCGTTGGATATAGAAACATTAATAGCTGCTAAAGTAGCTGAATATAGTGATGAGTATTTGGAACAGTTTGAAGGTGTTTTTAGGCATTCTAAATTTACAAATTTAATTGATAAGGTCGATGATTCTATTTTATCAAATATTACTACAATACAAATTAGTCAAGCATTGACACCTACATTAGCTACAATATCAAAATATACAATGGATTTTAATAATCCACTCCATCATCCACATGCAGGCCATCAAAGTATTCTTAAAACAACTGGATTTGTTTTAGAAGGTGGTTCAGATATTTTATATTTAAATGATGACGGTGAAGGGAATATTAGAACATATAAACTGGTTGGATCTTCTATGTCTTATGTAGACCTTGAAGCTGGTACAATTGATTATGATACTGGACAATTAATATTAACATCATTTAATTTTATATCTGCTGAGAACACAGACGGAACAATTACAATTACAGTTACTCCAGCTTCAAATGATATAGTTGCAGTTAGAAATCAACTTTTATTAATAGATACAACTAATTTGAAAGTAACAGGAGAATCAGACACAATAGCATCTGGTAGTGCTAATGCCGGTACAGGGTACTCTACAACAGCTACGTATTAATAAATGTCAGACTTAAAAAAGAAATTATCAACTCTGGTAGCTGAAAATTTACCAGAGTTTATTAAATCCGATCATAATGTTTTTGCAGAGTTTGTAAAAATATATTATGAGTTCTTAGAATCAGCTGAGCTTAAATTAAATAATTTAGGCTCTAAAGATTCTATTATAACTGAAGATTTTGATAGGATGATTTTAGAAGATGAAACTATTAGTAAATCATTATATAGAGATCCATCTGCTAAAGAAATCCTATTAGAAGATTATGATTGGACAGCCGGCGGTCCAGTATTAGTTAGGTCAGGAAACCATTTTGTAAATGGTGAAATTATTATAGGACAAATTTCTAAAGCTACAGCAACAATTCGTGTTGTAGATGTTGATGACAACTCTAGATTATTTATTTCAAGTCAAAATAAATTTTTACAAAATGAGCAAATTGTTGGCCAAACCTCTAATGCGGCTGGCTACATATTCAATTATACACCAAATCCAGTAGAATCTATTTCTGACCTTATGAAATATGCTGATGTTGATGATACTATAGATTCTTTCTTTGATGAATTTAAAACAGCTTTCTTAAAAACTATTCCAAAGACTTTAGCTCCTGGAGTAAATAAGAAAAACATTTTAAAAAATATTACCGATCTTTATAGAACCAAAGGAACTAGAAAGGGGCATGAGATATTTTTTAGACTGTTATTGGATGAAAATGTTGAAATATTTTATCCAACAGAAAACGTATTTAGAATTTCTGGTGGAAAATGGTCAAATGATCCTATATTAAGAGTGCAGCAAATTAATGATACTTTATTATTAGAGGATAATTTAGAGGTTGGTGGTTCGCAGAACGATGATATATACCTTGTATTAGAAACAGGTAATCAAATTTTAAATGAAGTATCTTATTCTCAACAATATAATTTAAATAATCTTGTTGGAGAAACAATAACACAAGAGCGAGTTAATGACCTTTCTCTCCGACAAGGTGGCCATTTTTCTACAGAAGTTAATGCTGCAAAAACGCCGCCAGATACTAATAGTTATCCAGTTATAGAAAAAGCTACAGGTCTTGTTGAAGCTGTTACTCAATTGCAAATAGGAACATCTATTGTTTATGATTTGGTTTTATCTAGTGTTGTAGGCACTTTTATAGCAGGACAAAAAATATCTGGACAAGATAATACTAAATCAGAGCGAATTCTTTGGGCTAAAGTAGCATCACAGGTAGGTAAAATTGATACTTCTGATTCTGGACAATATTTCGTTAAAGAAGATCCTTTAAATATATCATCCCTCCACGGTGATGGGCTGATAGCAGAAATTGCTGAACTTAAAACTGGTTCGGTAGATAATGTTATTATTTCTACACCAGGCCAAGGATATGAAATTGGTGACAAATTGTTTGTAGATAATACCGGAACTTTAGGAGCTTCTTTAAAAGGAGAAATTAGCGTGGTTAATGGAGGTATTGCTCCAGAAACTGGTTCATTAGAAAATGAATTTAGGCTCATCATAGAAGATGGTGGAACTGATGGAGCGGGAGCTAATGCTGGGGATGAAATTTTAATAGAAAATGGGTTATATTTAACCCAAGAAATAAATTATGGTATGGGAGCTGAAGACCATTTTATATTAGAAGATGAGTTGGTGCTATATGATACAATCTCCGGGAATAAGTTAATTCAAGAAAGAGATACCGGTATTAGAGATATTACTGATATTAGGTTGAAACGGTTTGGAGATAACTATCAATCCTTACCTTCAATATATCTGCCAGCAGGATCATCAACTTTAAATGAAGGTGCAGTTTTAGAGTCCGATGCTACAAGTATAACATTAACGTCTGTAGCTGAATTCCACTTCCCTCTACCATCGAGTCCAGGAACAATTTATATAGGCGAAGAAAAAATAAAATATTATGGAATAGCTTTAAACACTCTAACTGGATGTGTTAGGGGAGCTGGAGGTACTACAGCGTATCAACATAATGATGGATCGGCTGTTATTACTTATGATATAGTTGCTGGCCAAACTAGAAAAGATGGCATTGTTATAGCTTATGGTGACGGCAATATAGGAAAAATAGCAGCAACATCTATTTCTGAGCCTGGAGTACATTATTCAGCTCCGACAATAACAACAGTAGAAAACCTTTTACTTATTAATTTAACTGGAAATCCTCCAGTTGTAGGCCAAATAGTCACAAGTTCTTCTGGCGGAACAGCCCTCATTAAAGGTTATAATACAAAAACACAATTAATGAAGATATCTTCAATTAATGGAGATTTTTCTGTTGATGATACACTAACACAATCCGTTTCTAGTTTTACTGGCAAAATTTTTAGTACTGATAAGGCTGTGTTTAGTTCAATTGTTTCCGGAGCTGCAACGTTTGGGGCATATATTAATCAAGATGGATGGATATCAGAAGATTCTAAAAAAATACAAGACAGCTATTATTTTCAAGATTTTTCATATGTAGTAAAAACAGCTACATCTATTGGCCTGTGGCGAGATTCTTTATTGAGTTCAGTACACCCAGCTGGGTTTGCTTTATTTGGAGAAATTAATCCAATCCAAAGATTAGATTTGAGGATTAAAACAGTTTCAACATCTTCAGCTGGAACTGCAAGAGAGCTTCTTACTCCGCCACTATTCTCAACCTTTAAGACTATCTTTACAACTAAGCATGGTCGGCGATTAGGAACGGAAGCAGAAACATTAAGTACAGCTCCAGAAAGCGGTGTTAGTAGAAATACTGAGCTAAGTAATGATAAAGATGTTACTTTATTCCTAAGAGTGTCTATTAATAGAGAACCTAGTTATCCTTTAGAAACAGTTGGTTATAACGGATATGGCCAGCCCAATTTAGGAAATTTTGATGAATTTAAATTCACAAACAGTTATTTGTTATCTGCTAGAAACGAAACTACTTCAGGCACAAATACCGGTTTTTATGAGTCACGACAAAGAACAACTCTAAATGAAGGTGCGATATTGTCTGCTGGAGATGCAACAATAACATTAACAGATGCTACAGAATTCCCTGCTGTCGGGACCATATTAATAGACAGTGAAGAAATTACATATACTGGCAAATCCGGAAACGATTTAACTGGATGTGCTAGGGGTGCTAATAGTACCACAGCAACAACACACACAGACGGCTCTGATGTATATAATTATGTGTTTGTAATAACACAGAAACATGGATACCGAATTCAAGATTGGTCTAACGTAAAATTGGGAGATATTATAGATTATCCAGGAAGACGTTGGTATATACCAGCACCGTCAGAAATTACAATAGAAAATGTATAAATAGTAAGATAAACTCGGAGATATGATTTAAAATGTCAGCAATAATTACCAATAAATTTAGGATTCATAATGCAGAGCAGTTTTATGAGTCTTTTGATGAAACGGCAAAAACACATTATTATCTATATGTGGGCCGGCCTTTACCATTTTCATCAACAACAGGCGGCGGGACAGATACAGTTCCTCCAGCCCCAATCGACAACGTAGAAGAAGAATTCCGTAATTATCGGGATATGCTTGCTGCTAAAAAAATAACTTCAGCTGATGTTCAATTTGTGATTCCGAGACGAGATTGGACTTCAGGAACTGTATATGACCAATATATGCATGATTATAGTTCTTCTAACACTACAACTAGTGGTGCTACAAACTTAGGAGACTCTACCTTTGTTGTTATGACTGACGAGTTTAAAGTTTATAAATGTATGTGGAATAATGGTGGTGCTACAGCAACAGCTAAACCTACACACACATCTAATGTTGAAGTAAAAACCGGTGATGATTATTATTGGAAATATATGTACACTTTAACATCGACACAAGTACAAAAGTTTTTAACTGTAGATTTTATGCCGGTGTATGATACTTTAGGAGCTGTTACAGCTGGCACACAAACAACAGTATCATCTAGTGCAGCTGATGGTGAAATACGGCGTATTCTTATAACGTCTGGTGGATCCGGATTTATAGATGGAGATTATCATAATGTAAAAATTGAAGGTGATGGTACCTTGGGTGAATGTGATGTTAAAATTGATGCTGGAGTTATTACAGAAGTTACTGTAACAACTCAAGGTGTAAATTATAGATATGCAGATATAGACTTAACATCGAAACCTTCTATGGGGGGTGGGGTGACTGCTCCGGTGTTTAATGCTGTTATTGGGCCAGCTGGCGGCCACGGAAATGATTCCATCAAAGAACTTTATGCATTTTATGTTATGACAAACACATCACTTGTAGGAACAGAAGGTGCTGGAGACTTTGTAGTTGATCAGGATTTTAGAAGGGTCGGTGTAGTCCGAAATCCACAGGAATATGGTACAACTACATTAGCAACAGATACAACATTAAATGCTTTAAAAACATTGACATTTAGTGGTACTCCTGGAGCGTTCTTGGTAGATGAAGTTATTACTGGAGGAACATCCGGAGCTAAAGCTGAGGTTGTTAAGTTTGATGCTGGAAGTAAAAAATTACATTATATACAAACAGATTATAATGTTTCGGCTGATAAGAAAATTAAATCATTTACAGCTGCAGAAACTATTACTAGTGCAAGTTTAGCTACAGGTGTTGTAGACACATTAAGTAATCCAGAAATAAATTATTTTTCTGGAGACATGTTATATTGTGAACAAAGAGCGCCTATTGTTCGAGCTACAGACCAGACAGAAAACATTAAGCTGGTAATCGAATTTTAGGAAAAATATAAAATGGTACAGAAAACAGATTTAAACGTAAGTCCTTATTTTGATGATTACAATGAAGATGATCAATTTCATAAGGTACTTTTTAAGCCTGCTAAAGCAGTTCAAGCTAGAGAATTAACACAACTACAATCCATTTTACAAAATCAAATTGAACGATTTGGTAGACACATCTTCCAAGAAGGTTCAATTGTAATTCCTGGAAATGTTGGGTTTGATAAAAATTATTTTGCAGTTAAGCTTCAACCTAAAGTAGGGCGCTCAAACTTAGCTGATAATGCAAGTACTGATCCAAACCTAGTATGGGAAGTATCGACTTATTTATCCACATATAAAGATACCATAATCACAGGAGCTGATTCTGGTGTTACAGCTAGGGTTATTAATTATGCTGTTGGAGATGGAACAGATGCGGATACCCTTTTTGTAAAATATATATCAGCAGGAACAAATAACACTACAAAGGTTTTTACAGACGGAGAGCAAATCAAATCAGATGGCACTATCTTTGCTGCTAATGGAGCATCTTACGGAGTTAGTGCTTATTCAGCTATATTAGAAAATTCTAGTGCTACACATACTGGGTGTGCTGTAACTGTTACAGCTGGTGTTTTCTTTGTTCGTGGTATGTTTGTACAGACTGCTGATCAAGCATTAATAATAGAGAAGTATACTAATGTACCTACTTGTAGAGTAGGATTTGATGTCCGCGAAACTGTAGAAACTTCTCTTACTAATATTGCACTGTTAGATAATGCTCAAGGTGCATCAAACTTTTCAGCAGATGGCGCTGATCGCCTTAAAGTAGAATTGGTATTAGCAAAATATAGCTTGACAGATGCAACAGACACCAATTTCACAGAATTGCTGAGATTGGATGCTGGTAGAATTATTCACCATATTCGATATCCAGAATATAGTGTAGTTGAGGATATGATAGCTAGGAGAACTTCAGAAGAATCTGGAGATTATGTAGTAAGTCCTTTTGTAATTGATATTAAAGAGCATTTAAATAATGGCATTAATAATGGAATGTATGCACTTGAAGATGTTCCTGCTGGTGATTCTAGTAAATTTGTAGCCGTAATTAGTCCAGGAAAAGCTTATGTAGCTGGCCGAGAGGTTGAAATTCTTTCCGCAAGAACTGTAGAGTTTGATAAAGCTCGTGAAGCTGAAACTATGGTCGATGGCAATGTTTCTACTGATATGGGACAATATGCTAATATAACAAATGTTTATGGAGTTCCAGATATTCATCCAGATACATCAGCTGGCACAAATATTAAAACATTCAAAACACTACAATTGTTTAATAGACAAACAGCTAATAGAGGCCAAAGTAATGGAGAGCATATTGGTTATGCTAGAGCTAAAACGATGGAGTATTCTTCTGGCCTGGTAGGATCTTCTTCTACTAATGATACTTCGGTATACAAACTATATCTATTTGACATTAACATGTTTACTAATGTTACTATGTCAGATAACTGTTCATTAACAACCGGAACATTAATTACTGGACAAACTTCTGGTGCAATTGGTATGGTAATCTCAGGCACAACTAATAATACACAGTTCATATTAGAAAATGTTGTAGGCCGCTTCTCAACTGGTGAAGCTATTATAAGCAGCCATTCAGGCGATACAATAGCAGGCCAAACATCAATAATCTTGAACAGGAGTTTCAGCCAAGATGTTAAACAAATATTTCAAACATTTACAGCTGCAGCTGGACAAGATTTTACAGCTGATCTTTCTTTAGATGTAGAGTTTACATTATCAGGCAATTATGCTTTTGGTTCAGTAGATGAGGTTGGATTAGAAGATGGTTTAGGAGTTTTACGACAAGAAGGTCCCACTGTAGCACCAACTGATTTAGGTGATAATATCCTTGGGGAAGAAATTAGTAATTCGATAGTAGGTACTAATTCTCACTATGATGAAGAAATTGTAGTAGGAGATATTATTGGTATGCCAGCAGGCCCCGGCGGTGCAATTGAAACTCGGAGAATATCATTCATAGGTACTGGATTAGATTCTAATTTAGCAACAGTTAATTCTTCTTATACTTTAGATACAACTGGAGCAGAAGCTATACGCTATAGAGGAGAAATTAAAAAACCTGGTAGTTCGTTGTCGATATGGAAAATTCCACAAAGAAATATTAAATCATTATATCCAATTGATACACAAGTAAAGGTTAGAAGGCAGTATTGGGTGGAAACAACAACGGGTGGTGTTCTTACTATAAACGCAGGTACGAATGAAACATTTTTACCATTTGCTGATAAAGATTATACATTAAGTATAATGTTACTAGGCACATCAACAACTGGTATTGCTCAAGGTGATATAGTTTCAGCAGATTCTGGATTTACTCGTACGGCTTCAAATAAAACCTTAACCATGACTAACACTGATTGGGGAACAAATACTAAAATAAAAGTTTCAGTTACCCTACAGTTATCTGATGTTAATGAAGCAGCTAAAACTGTGACGAAAATGGAAACTAAAGTTATATCAGAAAATGATGCTTCAAGTTCTGTTTATGGTCTCCGGGTAGGAGACCGGCAGCTGAGTTTAGGTGTTGCTGATGGTTATAGGTGTTGGAGTGTTTTTGAATCTAATAACATTGCAAATGCTCCTGTCATACCATCTTTAACAATATCAAGTTATACCGGTACCTTTTCAGACGGTGAGCAAATATTAGGTTCAGTTTCTAAAGCTACTGCATTAGTAGTTAATGATGATGCGGCCGGCACTTTACAATTTGTATATCAAACCGGAACATTTACTTCTTTAGATAGTATTACTGGCCAAACCACAAAAGAAACTGCTAATGTTGTAACAACTAATGCTTATTCGGACGATATTAGTGAAAAATATTCCTTTGATGGTGGCCAGAGAGATGGATATTATGATTTGGCTAGAATTACGAGAAGGGGAAATGAATCAGCTCCTACTGGACAAATAGCTATTATCTTTGATTATTTCACACATTCTTCTGGCGAATATTTTTCTGTAGACTCTTATGCTAACCAAGTTGAATATGATTTATTGCCGACTTATTCTGGAGAGTCAGTTGGTGATCAAATGGATTTCCGGCCAATGGTAGGCACACCTACTTCAGCTACGATATCTCCATTCTCACATAATAATAGAGATTTTGAAGGTATTGGATCCTCTCTTACACATATACCGCAACCAAATTCGGTTATAGAATTAGATTATCAATATTATTTAGGACGTGCTGATAAATTATATATAAACGATAAAGGTCAGCTTATTGTATCAAAGGGCGCTTCAGCTCAACAGCCGGCTTATTCAAATAAAATAATTCCAAAAGCTATGATGTTGTGTGGTATCCATATTTGGCCATATACTCGTAGGACAAGTGATGTGAAATTAACTATTCCATCAAATAGGCGTTGGACGATGAAAGATATTACTGGTCTTTCAAAACGTATAAGGTCGATTGAGCGTACAGTAACTTTATCTTTATTAGAAAAAGAAGCAGAGAATTTTAGAATTTTAGATGCTAATGGGTTTGATAGATTTAAAACAGGATTTATTGTAGATAGCTTTAAAGATCACGGTGTAGGAAATATCTATCACGAAGATTACAGTGGCTCTGTAGATAAGTTTAAAGGTGAATTTAGACCTGAGCATGATGTTCAGGCTGTAGAGTTAATTGAAGAAAATACAACAGATTCGGATCGGCTTGATGACCACTATGTAAGAAGGACTGATATGGTTATGTTGCCTTATAGTGATACTAAATTAGCTAATCATGGTAACCCATATGCTTCTAGATTAGAAAATCTTAATCCATTTAATGTGATTTTTTGGGAAGGGACAGTAACCTTGGATCCAGAATCAGATTTGTGGATTGATACTGATAGAGAACCTGCTTTTACTGTAAACGTTGAAGGAGATTATGCCCAATGGTTGTCCTGGATGGGAGATAAAACTACCCGAATAGATTGGAATTCTTGGCAAACAGATTCAATTGACCTACAATTGGATGTGGAGACCGATGTAACCACGACCTCTGATGGCGGGAAAGTTACAGGAATCAAGCGAGATCCGACCATCGTCCGGATGGACGGTGAATTAGTCGGTAGATTGAGGTTCGATGAAATTACGACCACATTAGAAACTGAAGTAAGTACTGCGGTGGAGGGCACCGTTTCTTTAGAGCAGTCTAGAACTGGTACACAATTTGATTTAGAAGAATTCAGACAGAATAGAAGTACTGGTGATGAAACTACAATGGAAATTATTCCATGGATGCGCCAACGTGATGTGGAAATAACTGTTACTGGTATGAAACCTAATACACAAGTTTATGCAT
>PBQF01000023.1 GCA_002724975.1 Parcubacteria group bacterium | reverse complement strand
GATGCTGGTTCCTGAAGATATAGCAAAAGTCGTTCTATTTTTTTCATCGGATCAAAGCTCAGGATGTACTGCTCAAAATTATATTGTTGATGGCGGAACCGTATGATTTATGGTTTGAAGTAAGTGCGAAGTCCATTCAATTGTCCATAACAATATATATTGCAAAAAAAATTTACAAAATAAATAATAATAATTTTAAATATGATTTTTTCACTCTTGAAATTTTTTTTTATTCTGATTTAATAAATTATGCTTAATTTTTCATTGATGGGCGCAGGAAGAATAGGAAAAATGCATGCAAAGAACATAGCTATGCATTCAAAATGTAATTTAACTTACATCTATGATATCAATCAAGATTTAGCTAACGAAGTTGCAAAGCAAAACGAAGCTCAAGTAGTGCAATCAGCTGAAGAAGCAATCAACAGTAAAGACGTGGACGTAGTATTTATTGCCTCTGCCACACCTAGTCACATAGATTTTATAACTATGGGCGCCAATGCAGGAAAAGCAATTTTTTGTGAAAAGCCAATTGATTTAGATATTGAAAACGTTAATAAATGTTTTGAAACAGTTAAAGATATTGATGTTCCTATTCAAATTGGATTTAATCGAAGGTTTGATAATAGCCATAAATCATTAAAATTAGCTAAGGATAACGGTCAAATAGGAAAGCTTGAAATGGTTGTTATTACTAGCAGAGATCCTGAACCACCAGGAATTGATTATTTAAAAGCAGCCGGAGGTGTTTTTAGGGATATGACCATTCATGATTTTGATCTATCAAGATTTATATTGGGGAATGATCCTATAGTAGAAGTTTGTGCTTATGGAGGCCAACTTGTAAGTGAAGAATGCAGACAGATTGGAGATCATGATACCGCGATGTTGATAATGCGCTCACAACAAGGTGTTTTAATTCACATCAATAATTCGCGGCGCGCCGTTTATGGATATGATCAAAGACTAGAAATTTTTGGAAGTAAAGGTATGATGATTTCAAATAACCAATTTCCTACATCTGTTGAAGTATTTAATAAAAATAATACTTATGCCAAAGATCTTATTCACTTCTTTTTTATTGAAAGATATGATCAAGCCTATAAAGACCAACTAGATGATTTTGTGAATATTATATCAAGCAATAAAAAACCAAGTGTAACATTTGAAGATGGTCGCAATGCATTGATTTTAGCAAACGCTGCATATGAATCTCTTGAGAGTGGAAAATCTGTTAAAGTTAATTTTAATTAATTATAAAATTAATAAATAAAAATTATTTATTTAATTGTTTAAATTATTTTTTTTAAATTTTTATTTAATATTTTTGCGTTGTCAGCAATATCTAAAATTGTAAATCTGTTTCTTAAATATTTTGAATAAAGAATTGCATCAACATATAATTTTTTTGTAAATCTAAATTTTTTATAGCTTATTGTATTTTTTTTAAATATTTTAAAAAGTTCTTTATGAGTAAAAATAATTTTATTAAATTCTAATTTTAATTTTTTCCAATTTTGCTCCAATTTTATATTGGTTTTTATAATTTGACTTTCAGATAATTTTTTTCTTTTATAAATTTCATTAAAATATATTGATTGTTTTTTATCAAATATTTTATTAATTATTTTCTCTTCATTTTTTTTATAAAATAGCTTTGGAGCTTTATTATTTTTAAAAAAAATTATTTGTAGTTTTATCATTGAGTAAGTTGTTAATGCAATTTGTTCGCCATGCGTTGTAGCATTTGATTTTTCCTTGAACATATCAAGGTAATGTGAAATCATATGTTCTGACATACTTCCGAATTTAGAACTTCTATTTTTAAAAGTTGTTAAACCCATTACTATACAAGACCTAAATAAATTTTTTATAGAATCTTTATCGTAAAAAATCTTATTATAATTTTTAATTAATTTTTTTTCTAAAGTAAAAAATTTTTTATACATTTTACTGTCATATTTATCTGCATGTACAAAATTAGATATATAACAATCTGTTTGAGCAGTTATTCTACAAACAAGATCAAAAAAAGCACTGTTTATTAGTCTTTTTGGCGAATTTATAACAGTATTTAGATCAACTATAATTGCCATTGGAAATTTTCCATTTAGGCTTTTTTTTATTTTATTTGCAGTAATTGAAGTAGTATTGGATGCATATGCATTTGAAGGAGCTGTTGGAAAAACAATGTATTCTTTTTTTTTTATATATGCTGCGTATTTACATATCTCGTTGACAGTTCCAGAACCCACAGCTATTAAAAGTGTTGAGGAATTTAAAAACTTAGAGACATAAAAAGCACTTCTTATATTTGATATCTTGGATGTTAAAATTATCTTGGAAACTTCAAATTCCTCTTTAAAATTATCAAATATTTTTTTTCCTAAAATTTTAAATGTTGTTTGATCAGAAACAATTAAAAATTTTTTTTTATTTGTAATTTGATTAATAATTTTTTTTGATTATTAACAAATGAATTTATAAAAAATATTTTTTTAATTGGTAAGTTTTTATTTTCATAAAATTTTTTAAAGAAAGCAATATCATTATTCATAAATTCTTTAATCTCTAATTTCTTTTATTTCATTTAATATACTTTTGTTTTGTAAATAAATTTTACTATACAAATTGAGAAGTTTACGAGAAAAAATAATTTCTTTTTTATCTGGTACAAAAATTGTTTTTTTTTGTTTTTTTAAAATCAAATTCGCTGCTGTTTTATAAGAATTATAATATCCTAAATTTGTTAATGATAATATTGCAATGCCCAAACTAGTTCCCTCACTATTTCTTGGTCTTTCAATATTTAAGCCAGAAATATTTGCAAACATTTGACACCAAAGATTACTCTTAGCACCACCTCCAACAGCAATTATTTTCTTTATTCTTTTATTTATCTTTTTTAAAACTATATTAAGTGTAAAAATTTGTTCTAACACAATTGATTCCATAATAGATCTATAAATGTCTAATTGTGAAGTATTACCTGAAATTCCAATGAGTATGCCTCTTGCATTACTGTCCCAGTATGGTCCCATAGCTCCCAATAAATATGGTGTAAAAAAAAGTCCTGTTTTTCGGATAGAAGAATTTTTAATTTTTTTTTCAAATTTTTTATAATTTTTAATTTTTTTTAATTTTAAAATATTATTTAAGTACCAATCAATTGAAAAAGTGCCTGCTTTAATTGGATTTTCTAAAATATATCCTTTGTTATCTAAACTTAAACTTGTTTTACAGGATTTATCAAAAAAATATTTTTGTGAAAAAATCCCAGAATTGACACTTGTACCCAAATTTAAAAAAGCTGAATTATCAAAATTACAAACTGTTCCCATAAAAGCTGATTGTCCATCGCCGCCCCCAACCATAACGGGAATATCCTTTTTTAGTCCAGTAATTTTGGATGCTTTTAAAGTTAAATGGCCTACAATGCTCCCAGGTTTATGCGATTCAGGAAAATTGTTTTCATCTAATCCCAATTTTTTAAGAATAACTTTAGACCATCTTTTCTTTTTTACATCAAAAAGTCCGCTTGAGTCAGAACTTGCCCAGCTGGTTTTAAATTTGTTAGTTAAAAACCAAACTAAGTATGATTGTACATCTAAAAATTTATAGGTTTTATAAAAAATTTTTTTTTCATTATTTTTTATCCATACAATTTTATAAATAGAAGGTATTATATCTATATTTTTACCAGTGATTTGATGAATTTTTTTTAAACCGATTGTTTTTGGAAAAGAATCAACTTCTTTTTTACATCTTTCATCTAACCACGTTATTGCTGGGCGCAAAGGTTTCCCCTTTTGATCTACAGGAACAAAAGTTTCTCTTTGGTTTGTAATACAAATACTTAATATTTTATATGATAGAAATTTTAATGAAATTTTCTTCAAATTATCAATTAAACTTTGAATCCATTCTTTAGCATTTTGTTCATAGTATCCAGTTTTTGGGGTATATAATTTGATTTTTTTTGAAGTTTTAAAAACAAGATTACCCTTTACATCCCAAACCATTGTGGTGCTTGATGAAGTGCTACTATCTACAGTTAATATAATTTTTTTATTCATAATTAAAAGATAAACATATTTTAATACAAATATTTTTTCTATATAAATTTACCAATGAAACAAAATAAAAAAATTATTCTTATATCTGGTGTATCACGTGGAATTGGAAATGCTGTAGCCTTGCGTTTTTTGAAAGAAAACTCGGTTGTTTTTGGAATTTCTAGAAAAAAAATAATTAAAAAAAACCCAATTTTTAGATATAAAAATTTTTTCCATCTAAAGGGCAACATAAATAATTTAAATTTTTTATCTAAAAGTAAAAACATCATTGAAAAAAAATTTAAAAAAATAGATGTTATTATTTTGAATGCTGCAATAATTGGTGAAATGAAAATGATAAAAAAATCAAATTTAGAAATTTGGAAAGAAGTTATTAATACAAATTTAATTGCGAACTTCTACATCATCAGAATTTTTTTTAACTTAATTAACAAAAGTAAATTTGGAAGAATAGTTTCTGTTACAACAACAGCATCTTGGAAAATCAGACCTTTATGGAGCTCGTATTCTTCCTCTAAAGCTGGATTAGAAATTTTAATTAAAATTCTTAATAGAGAAAATACTAATAAAAATTTAAAAATAAATTTTATTGATCCAGGAAGAGTAAGAACCAGTATGAGAGAAATAGCCGCTCCTAAAGAAAATCCTGAGAAAAATCCTCTACCAGAAAAAATTGTAGATAAGTTTATTTTTTTATCATCCAATAAGTGTAAATTTAGTGGGAAAGTTGTTAAAGCTCAAAAATAATAAATCTAAGCTGTAATTATATTAACATCAAATTTTTTTAACATTTTAATATTGTTTTCTTCAATTCCGCTATCAGTAATTCCAGTATTAATTCTTTCTAAACTAATTGATGAATAACAACCTTCCTTGTAATTAAATTTACTACTATCTGCTAAAACAATTGTTTTTTGGCTCTTTTCAGTAATAAATTATCATAATTTATGATTATAGGGTCGCTTTCCAACAATTATTTTCAAAAAAAAAAATTCTTTTCAATTTATCATTGCTAATTATTTTTTTTTATACTTTAATGGAGTAAAATTAGGAGGAATTATTATGAAAATAAAATCATTAATAGCTCTTGTTTTTTCGTTTTTATTATTAAGTTATACGAATGTTAACGCACAGAGTTTAATTTTTTATGTTGTTCCAAAAATGATGCAAAATCCATTTTATGAACCTGCAGCAGCAGGATGTGCTAAAGCTGCAGAGGAATTAGAGGGTATAAGTTGTGTTTTTATTGGACCAGCTCAACATAATGAAGAAGAACAATTACAAATCGTCGCTGATTTATTAGCCAAAGGAGTCGACGGTATTTCAATGGCTCCTTCGAATGCACCAGCAATGGGTAAATTATTAAGAAAACAAAATACAAATAATATACCTATTATAACTTTCGATTCAGATTTGCAGGCTGAAGATAGAGATCTTCGTCTAGCATATGTTGGTACTCATAACTATGCTATTGGAGTTAATTTAGCTAAAATAACTATGGAGCTAAAACCAGATGGTGGAACTGTATGTTTACTTTCTGGTGGAGCTGCAGCAAATAATCTAAATGAAAGAATGCAAGGATTTAGAGATACTGTTGTAGGTTCAGCTTCTTCTGATCCTCCAGGACCACGCTTAACAGGTCAAAATGGATGGAGTGAAGTTGATGGATGCCCAGTTTATTCTAATGATGATGTTGCATTATCAGTTCAGCAAATGGCTGATGTAATGAATAAATACGAAGATCTAGGAGCTTTCGTTCCAGTAGGTGGATGGCCTCAATTTGCTGAAGCAGCTTATAAAGATGCAGTAGAGGCTCATATGGATAGAGTTAGCAGTAAAAAAACTCTATTAGTTGTTGCCGATACTTTGCCTCAACAGCTTGAAGCTTTGAAAGCTGGATTAAGTCATGCTCAAGTGGGACAAAAACCTTACCAAATGGGATATGATTCTGTTTATATCCTCAAAGAAGTTATTGAGGGGAATTTAAGAGCGGTTGACGATGCTTCTAATAATGCAATTTATACTGGACTAGATATCTGCTTACCAGAAAATGTAGATACATGTACCGGTGGTTAATATTTAATCAAGTAACATCCTTCCTTTTTTAAGGGAGGATGTTTTATAAAAAATGTCCATATTAGCTCTAAAAAGTATTTCAAAAAATTTTGGAGCTATTGAAGCTTTGAAAAATGTAAATTTAAATCTAGATAAAGGTCAGGTTGTCGGTTTGATGGGGGACAATGGAGCTGGTAAATCTACATTGATAAAAATTATTGCCGGTGTTTTTCAAGCAAATACTGGTGAAATTCTATATAATGATCAGCAAGTAAATTTTTCAAAACCCATTGATGCTAGAAATAGTGGCATTGAGGTTGTTTATCAAGACTTGGCATTATGTGATAATCTAACAGCAGCTGCAAATATTTTTTTATCAAGAGAATTATTTAAAAAATTTTTCTACATCCCTTTTTTGAATTATAAAAAAATGTATGATGTTTCTCAGGGCTTATTTGATGAATTAAAATCTGAAACGAGGCCAAGAGATGAGGTTAAGTTAATGTCTGGGGGACAGAGACAAGCAGTTGCCATAGCAAGAACAAAATTGACTGAAGCTAAAATTGTTTTAATGGATGAACCTACAGCTGCAATTAGCGTAAGACAGGTGGCTGAAGTTTTAGACTATATTCGTCAACTTAGAGACCAAGGTATTTCTATTATATTGATTAGTCATAGAATGCCTGATGTTTTTGAAGTTAGTGATAGAATAGTGGTTTTAAGGCGAGGTAGCAAAGTTGCAGATAAAAAAATCAGTAACAGCTCTCCAGAAGAAGTAACAGCATTAATTACTGGAGCTTTGCAGTCAGCATAGTATGGAAAATAACGATAATAATATCGGATCAACTTTTCTTAGAGCACTAATCAAAGACCAAGTTTTTTGGATATGTATTGCATTAATTATAATGATTGTAGTTTTTTCCATAATAGCTGATGCATTTGCAACTGGACCAAATTTATTCAATATTACAAGGAATTTTTCATTTATTGCAATAATGGCACTTGGGATGTGCGTAGTGATTATTACAGCTGGTATAGATCTATCTGTAGGATCTGTTCTAGCTTTATCAGCTGTGGTGTTGGGCATTGTTATGCGAGAAGGATATAGTATTTGGCTCGGAGCTTTTGCTTGCTTTGGAACAGGTTTATTATGTGGTTTAGTTAATGGATATTTGATTGCATATGTGAAAATAAATCCTTTTGTAGTTACATTAGGTATGTTGAGCATTGCTCGAAGCCTTGCGATTGTAGTCACAAAAAATGCAATGATCTATGAATTTGGACCAGATGAGGATTTATTGAATGAAATAGGTGGCGGAGCGACTTTAGGAATGCCTAATTCTGTGATTGTACTTTTTGTTTTAACTTTATTTTTTATTTACGCTTTAAATTATACTGCTTGGGGAAAACATATTTATTCAATTGGCGGTAATGAAGAAGCAGCAAGATTAACAGGGGTAAATGTTAATTTTGTAAAATTATCCGCTTATCTTTTTTCAGGCTTGATGGCGGCAGTAAGTGCATTTTTAATGGTTGGATGGTTAGGTTCTGTTACAAACGGTATTGCTATGACATATGAGTTAAAAGTAATTGCATCTACTGTAATAGGAGGAGCAAATTTAATGGGCGGAGCTGGAGGAGCTTTCGGTGCAGTAATAGGAGCAGCCTTAATTGAAATTATTAGAAATGGATTGTTATTAGCCGGAATGGATCCATATTGGCAAGGAACATTTGTGGGAGCCTTCATAATTTTAGCAGTATTGGTAGATAAATTTAAAATAACTACAAGAAGATAAACTATGACGATAAATAATATTTCGCCGAAAAACTTATGGAATATAAAAGATTCCTCAAAACTAAGCTTATTAAAACTTTTAGTTTATCGTTCACGTCTTTTAGGAGCAGATTTACAAGTAACTAATTTTGGAGGCGGCAATACTTCTACTAAATTGTATTTAAAGGATCCTCTAACAAACAAAAATGAAAAGATTATGTATGTTAAGGGATCAGGGGGGGACTTGGGAACAATTAAATTGGATGGATTTTCGAGTCTATATATGAGTAAATTTTATTCTTTAAGGAATTTATATAAAGGAAAAAAATTTGAAGATGATATGATACCTATGTATCCGCATTGTTACTATAATTTAAATGCACGCCCTACTAGTGTTGATACTCCACTACATGGTTTTATCGAATACGATTTTGTTGACCATACTCATCCGGATGCAATTATTGCAATAGCTACTGCAAAGGATGGAAAAAAAATATGTAGTAAGGTTTTTAATAATAAGGTTGCTTGGGTTGGTTGGCAAAGACCAGGATTTGATTTAGGTTTAAAACTTGGCGATATTTCTAAAAATAAGAAATTCATTGGAGTTATTCTAGGTGGCCATGGTTTATTTACGTGGGGCAATAATGATAAAGAATGCTACGCACACACAATAAGTGTTATTTCACAAGCAACAAATTGGCTTAAAAGAAATTCTAAATCAAAACCATTTGGAAAAATTATTTATAAAAGTTTTAATGAATCTAAAAGAAAAGAAATAATATCTAAAATTATACCTTTCATAAGATCAGAAATTTCTTCAACAGAATATAAAATATCTCATTTTAATGATCATAAATTTGTTTTAGAATATGTTAATTCTAATAGTTTAAAAAAACTAGCTAGTATTGGCACCTCATGCCCAGATCATTTTATTAGAACGAAAAAAAAACCTATTGTATTAAATTTTAATCCAATTAATTATAGTGAGTCACGATTTAAAAAGAAACTAAAATTTGAGTTAGATAAATATAGAAAATCTTATTTTAATTATCACCTAAAAAATAAATCACTAGATTCTCCAAAAATAAGAGATCCTAATCCTATTATTTTTTTAATACCAAGGGTAGGTATGATATCTTTTGCAAAAAATAAAACTAATGCAAGACTAGCTAGTGAATTTTATTTAAACGCGATAAATGTTATGAAGGGCGCTGAAGGTGTTTCAAAATATACGGGATTAAGTGACAGAGAAGCATTTAATGTGGAATATTGGTCTTTAGAAGAAGAAAAACTAAAAAGACTACCCAAACCAAAACCCTTAAGTGGAAAAATTGCTTTAATAACAGGCGCTTCAGGCGCCATTGGCAAAGCGACCGCAAAAAAATTGTTAAAAAATGGCGCGACTGTTTTTCTTACTGATATAAACAAAAATATTTTGAATAAAGTTATTAAAGAATTAAAAAATGAATTTATCTTTGACAATGTCAGTGGATGTCCAATCGATGTTAGTAATGAAGAAAGTGTGAAAAAATGCTTTAATTCTTTGTTAAATATCTTTGGAGGTATTGACATTCTGATTTCAAGTGTTGGTATAAACACCGAAGCATCCTTTGAAGAAACATCTCTTTCTCTTTGGAATAAAAATTTTAGTGTATTATCAACAGGTTATTTTCTGGTAGCTAGGGATTCATTTAAGATTATGAGAAATCAAGGCAAGGGGGGCTCTATTATATTCGTTGTAAGTAAAAATGGCATGATACCATCTAATAAGGTTTCTTCTTACTGCTCAGCTAAAGCAGCTGAACTTCAATTATCGAGATGTATAGCCCTTGAAGGAGCAAGGTATAATATTCGTTCGAATGTAGTAAATCCTGATGCTGTAATTAAAGAATCAAACTTATGGTCAAATGAATTGAAATCTAAAAGATCAAAAACTTACAATATCAAAATTAGTGAATTGGAAGATTTTTACAAAAATCGTTCATTATTAAAAAAATCAGTTTATGGTGAAGACATTGCTGAAGCAATTTATCATTTTTGTTTGGAATCTTCACAGAAATCAACGGGAAATATTTTAAATGTTGACGCTGGACATGTAGCAACATTCCCCAGGTAATTTATTGAAAAATCAAAATAACACTCTTGTATTTGATATTGGTAAAACAAATATCAAGGCAATTTTGTTCAATGCTAAAGGAAAAATTATTAATGAAAAAAATCAAAATCATAAATTTACTTCTAAATCAAATCATCTAAACATTATCCAAGTTGATAAAATTTATGAATTAGTTATTAAATTTATTAAAAAAATTTCTAATGATTTTATAATTGATAAAATTATATTTACTTCTCATGCTAGTACTTCAGTTATTAATATAAACGAAAGTAAAAACATCATTCTTCCTGTTTTAGATTATGAAAATAAATTTGATAAAAAATTTGAAGATAAGTATTTTAAATATCATAAATGCGCTTTTTCTGAAACATTAACTCCTAAACTGTCAACAGGATTGGTGCTTTCAAAAACAATTTATTATTATATTGACAAAATGAAAAAAAACTTTTCTTCAGTTGAAAGTATAATTTTTTATCCTCAATATTTTGCTTGGAGATTATCAGGAATTAAGTCGAGTGAAATCACTTACGTTGGTTGTCATAGTGATCTATGGTCATTTAAAAAGGAAAATTTTTCTACTTTTGTATTTAAGAATAAATTACAAAAAAAAATTCCAAAACTTTATAAATCATGGGGTAAATTAGGAAAAATTAAAAAAGATCTATCCTTAGGAACTAAAATAAACCCTAATTGTAATATTTATTGCGGATTACATGATTCAAATGCAGCTTATTATCTTTATGAAAAAAAATTTAATAAACCTTTTACCTTGGTTTCAACTGGTACTTGGGTTGTTATTTTTAACAGACAAATGAATCTAGGTTTACTCAATGAAAAAAAAGAAATTTTTGCGAAATTAAATGTTTTTGGCAAAATGATTCCAGTAATACGTTTTATGGGAGGAAGAGAGTATTCAGTAATCGTAAAAAAATGTTTAAATTTCACAAAGACAAAGGCAAGCATCGATAATCTTTTTAAGAAAAAAGTTTATGCTATGCCGTCTTTTGCTGAAGGAGGGCCTTTTAATAATATGAAAGGACAAATTATTAATCAAAAATTAATAAGATCACAAGATGATTATATTAGTTTAGCTTCCCTTTATGTTGCTTTAATTACTGATTATTGTTTGAAACAGGTTGATTCAATAAATTCAATCATTATTGATGGTGGCTTTGTAAAAAATAAAGTATTTTTATATTGTCTTTCTGTTTTGCGTCAAAATCAAAGAATATTTGTTAATTATGAAAGTAATGGCACAGCAACTGGGGCTTTTTTATTATGTAACAAAAGATCTAATTATAAATTAAATCTAGAAAAACTACCTATATGTAGTGATGATGTTATAATAAAGTATAAAGAAGAATGGTTAAAATTAATAAGTAAAAAATTTAGTAATATTGTTTTAAATAAAAACAAATATGAATTGTAAGTTTTGAAAATGAAAACCCAAAAATTGTCTTGTTCTCATGCATTAATTAAATATTTAATTGCACAAAAAATATTTATTAATGAAAAAAAATTGCCGCTGTTTGCCGGAGCTTTTGGTATTTACGGACATGGTAATGTAGCTTGTATTGGACAAGCAATGGAAGAATACCAAAATGAATTGCCTGGTTATAGAGGTCACCATGAACAAAACATGGCTTTAACAGGAATTGGGTATGCCAGAGCAATGCGAAGGAAACAAATTTTTATTGCAACTTCGTCTATAGGTCCTGGTGCGACTAATATGGTCACTGCTGCTGCAGTAGCCCTTAGTAATAGACTTCCCATTTTACTTTTACCAGGTGATACTTTTGCTAGCAGATTTCCCGATCCGGTACTTCAGCAGGTTGAAAATTTCAATAGCCCAACAGAGACTCAAAATGATTCTTTTAAAGCGGTGTCAAAATATTTTGATCGCATTACACGCCCTGAACAAATACTCACTTCTCTTCCACAAGCAGTTCAAGTGATGCTTGATCAAGCTGAATGCGGACCCGCGATAATTTCAATGTCACAAGATGTTCAAGGTGAAGCCTTTGATTATCCTGAAATATTTTTTGAAGAACAAATACATGAGATTAGACGAATTCATCCAGATCAAAATCAATTGAAAAAATCCGCGGATGTTATAAAAAATTCTAAACAGCCAATCATAATTTCTGGTGGCGGTGTTTTATATTCAGAAGCAGAAAAAGAACTTTCCGAATTTGCAAAAAAACACAACATACCCGTTACAACAACAGTCATGGGCATAGGATGCATGGATAAAGATGATCCTTATTATATTGGACCCATCGGCTGTTTGGGAGTTGGCTCTTCCAATAGCTTATCTAAAGATACTGATTTAGCTTTGGCTATTGGAAATAAATTAGGTGATTTTACAACCGGTTCGTGGACTAATTTTAACAATCCTGATTTTAAATTAGTTTCTATTAATGCAGCACGCTTTGATGTTACAAAGCATAGAGCAATACCTGTTGTAGGGGATGCAAAAATTACACTTGTAGAGCTATCAAAGTTATTAGGGGATTGGCAAGCTCCAATAAACTGGTATGACCGCGCTATAAAAGAAAGAAAAAAATGGGACGAGTATGTGGAAAAAGAAAGCGGTCCAACAAATCAGGAAATACCAACTTACGCACATGCCATTGGAGCTGTATATAGAAATGCTGATCCCTCGGATG
>PBQF01000022.1 GCA_002724975.1 Parcubacteria group bacterium | reverse complement strand
GTAGATACGACTATATCATCCAGATTTATATTCCTGGCTGCTTCAAGAGCTACAATCAAATCTCCTCCCAAGCCCGTCATTGAAACCCTTCTCAGCCTCTCACCCTCTGCCGTTGCCCTATCAACTAGCAATTCTCCAGCAGCGTGTTTCACATGCATATAATGATCCCCTTCTGCCTTTTGTTCTATCATGAATTTATTCGCGCTGGCAATAACCCGCGTAACTTTAGTATCCATTTCAGCTTTCAAGGCTACTATTTTACCATCCTTATCAGATTGAATTTTTTGTGCAAGAGCTTCCGTAGAAGCGTCAATTGTCTGAGTAATACCCCTTTTGCCAACAGCTTTTTCCTTTGCCACATTCAATAACTCATCTAACTCTGCGAGCTTAACATTTTTAATCTTTCTCTCTAACTGTGTGTCAAACCTCATATCAAGTATAAGCCAGTCAATAACATGAACGTGGCGTGATTTAACCTGGCTTGCAAGCAATATTTTAGCTTCTGCAGCCCTTTTACGTTTTTCGTCAGGGTTATAAAGATCCTTTTCCGACATCCTTCCCAAAATGCTTCTGGCAACGTCTTTTGCTTCACTTTCTACAAATATTTTGTATCGGTTACCAGGGCCTATTTCCTGACGAATCTTATTTGCTTTGCCTCTCATTATTTGATATTTCACAATTATGTCAACAGTAACGTCATAGTCATCTGCTGTTCTAATGCGTATCTCTTTTGACTCAATCTTGCCTTCCGCATTACGTGCTTCCCGTGTCAAACTAAGTGTCTGCACAGTACCATCAAATAAATCCCAGGTTTCAATCTGTCTTATGAATCTATGCCAGCCAGGCTTATAGTCTTTTTGTACAACACCTCTTTTAAAACCCCATATTGCAGTTTTAACCCCTATCTGATCAATCTCAACCCTGATTATCATAAACCTTACGCCAACAACAATAATTATGATCGCTATTACGATACTTAGAGGTATGAAATATTTAGCAATTAACTTGGCCAGAAATTTTAGCATTAATCTGTTCTCCTGATACTACTCTGTTTTAATATAATGTCCGGTACAGGCAAGAAATAAAAATTACCCAAATCAGTTTCTCTGTTAGTTAATTAATTAGTGTCCCGATGTCCTGCCGCCGCTGGATGTCCTGATGATTCACCATGCACTGGCGCTTCATGCCCTCCACCATGAGAGGATTCTTTCCCCTCCTCTGCTGCGGCTACGGCGGGTGATTGTATTACCCCACCCGTTTTCTTTAGCCTTTCCATTATTCTCAGCTGAGGTATCTCCTCTGATGCCTTTAAAACCGGCGTTCCAATGACCTTAGCATTACGCAACCTCCTTGCATATTCCATCTTGACAAGATTGCGGCCACCTGCACCCTCAAGTGCTTTTTTAAGAGCGAAGATACCCTCTGCTTCTGCCTTCTTCACTGCAAGAATTGACGCAGCGTGTTTTTCCAGTCTGTCATACTCCGCATCTGCATCAAGCACAGCCTTAATAAGATACGCCTTGCCGGCATCCCTGATTTTGTCTGATTCAGCGTTTGCGTCTATTTCCATCTGATGCAGCGTACCTCTAAACCTGGATATTGCCACATCCAGTTTCTTGGTCTCTTCAGTAACTACCCTATTTTGATTTTTCCTTGCGGCGGATGCTCTCTGCACCTGCTCCTCTACCTCTTTGTCAGCAAGTCTTCTTTCATGTATCTTCTCCGCATATTCTCTGTAATAACGGTAATCAATAAAATTCAAAGAGGTTACAAATATTCCATGTGGATTTAGCAAGTTGTTGAGCTCGGTTGTTGACGTCCTTATCTTTTCTTCCCTCTTAACGGAATCAGGAAATTCACTTATGGTTAAATCTCCAAACTCATATCTACAAATAGTTCTCGCATAGTCCCAAATCCACTTTTCTTTAAATTCTTCACCAAAACCGGTATCTTGGACAACTGTGCCTGCAATCTTCGAAATTAATTTATATTGTATAATCAAATCGATACTCACGTCACCTCCATCTCGCGTCTTGAGTATGATGGGGTTTCCCTGCGGGAAATCTGCGGATATATTCGACGACGCCATAGGTGCTTCCTGCTCTCTCTTATCAAGAATGTACAAGTCTTGAATGAAAGGGTAGTAAACTACAGCGCCAGCACGATCAATGGTTTTTATATTACCGGTAATGTTATTAATAATTACGGCAACTTCGTCCGCCTGTATCTCCTTCCATGTCAACCTTCTACCACCCACAATGAGCAGGACTACCAAAGCTATTGGTACAATGACAAAAAATACCATTTTCTTAGAAAGAACCGGCTTCTTCTTAACACCTTTTGGGTTAAAGCTTTTTTCCATTTGGAATCTCTATAATTTAAAAAAATTTACACTTAACTTAGTTTGTTTTAGGTACATATACGCTAGCGACCTGCGTATGGGGGAATGGTTATACCAAGCACCCTGATCGCAAATCTTTTATTCTCCAAGCCAAACTGCACTTTTCCTTTTCCCGTAATAAGGGAAACAACCGTAAGGAAAGGTAGCACAACAGGAAGTAATATGAAAAGTATACATAAAGACAACAACGTTATTGGCAAAACGATTGAAACCAAGGGAAAAGCTATCAACACAACAATCGTTATTACTGACAAGCCAAATACTATGGCAGGAGGTAAAAGGAATATTGAAAACAGAGCCGTCATAAATTTCTTAAAACGGCTTTCAACCCTACTACCAAAAATGTAAACGCCAGAAGACGAAACGCTTTCTACATCATGAGCACTCCTTGTTTCGACTCTAGTTCTCTCTTCCTCATTCTCAAGTGGAGCCTTTTCTGCAATAGCACTTACCGCTTTTTCTTCTTCTACGGACGGAACTTCCTCGGCTATCGTACTGACCTTTTCTTCTTCCTCTGCAGAGGAGGTTTTTTCGGTTTCCACACTAACCGCTTGTCCTGCCTCCGAAGATGCGGATTTTTCGGTTACGGCATCAACCGTTTCTTCTACTGCTTCAGCCTCCTTTTGTTTCTTTTTCCTCTTCCACATTTATGATAATCTTATATGTATTTAAGCAAGTGTCTTTATGATAATCTTATATGTATCTAAGCAAGTATCTTATCTTGACATTAGGAATCTTAACCTATATTATCTATCTGGTTGCCAAAAACCGGGCGGAATTTAGCAGTTAATTCTATGTAAAAAAAACTTAAAGTCAAGCGAAATTTACAAGTTATGAAAACTCAATATTACCCGACATTCAGTAAATTCAAAGAACTTTCAAAGAAGGGGAACGTTGTACCTGTATACCGTCAACTTTTCGCAGACACTCTGACCCCAGTGTCTGCATTTCAGAAGGTTTCAGAAACTAACTACGCATTTCTCCTGGAAAGCGCAGATGGTGGCGAAAAAATCGCAAAATATTCAACTATAGGCAGTAATCCCTTTGCAGGGTTCAAATGCAAAGGTTCTAACGTAGAAATCTTTAATAAGGAAGGGATTACGCATATAGAAACTACAGATCCATTCAAAGCACTGGAACAACAGATTAGCAAATTCTCTCCCGTACGCGTAAATGGATTGCCAGACTTTTTTGGCGGAGCAGTTGGATACACATCTTACGATTCTGTGCGCTACGTCGAAACGCTGCCGGATTCAACAACTGATGACTTAAATTTGCCGGATATGTACTTTATGTTCTATGATGAAACAATTGTATTTGACCACTTAAACAAAACAATAAAAGTAGTCTGCGCGGCTCACATAGACGAAAGAGATATTCAAGATGTCTATGAAGATGCGGTTAATAAAATAGATAATGTTACTAATAAGCTCCGCACCCCTGTAATGACATTAAGTGATGATATTACCGAAAAAGGGGAGCTAAGCCTGAAGTCCTCGTCGAATTTTAAGGAATCTGATTTTCTTCAGGCAGTCAAAACCTGTAAAGAATACATTCGTGCCGGAGACATAATACAGGCGGTTCTGTCACAACGTCTGCAAGCAGAGATAAACGCTGAACCTATTAATATTTACCGGACATTAAGAGTAATCAACCCCTCGCCATATATGTTCTACATAAAAATGAAGGACTTGGAGCTAATAGGCTCTTCTCCCGAAGTTATGGTAAAAGTGGATGATGGAAACATTAACGTAAGACCGATAGCAGGAACAAGAAAGCGCGGGAGCACAACGGAAGAAGATGAACTTCTGGCGAAAGAATTATTATCCGACCCAAAAGAACTTGCCGAACATATCATGCTCCTTGATTTAGGAAGAAACGATGTTGGAAGTGTTTCGCAATACGACAGCGTCTCGATTGACGAAAAAATGGTAATAGAAAAATACTCGCACGTAATGCATATTACATCCAGCGTCAGTGGCAAATTAAGAAGCGACAAAAACGCCTTTGACGGCTTAAGGGCATGTCTGCCTGCCGGCACCTTATCAGGCGCCCCAAAAGTGAGGGCAATGGAGATAATAGATGAATTAGAACAAACACGACGCGGACCTTATGGTGGAGCGGTAGGCTATATTAACTTTTCCGGAGATATAAATACATGTATTACCATAAGGACCATTGTCTTGAAAAATGGTAAAGATGCATATATACAAGCCGGTGCAGGTATCGTTGCAGACTCGATCCCTGAGATGGAATACCAGGAAACTCTCAATAAAGCGAAGGGCTTGTTAAGAGCCATCGAAGTAGCTGAGAGGATTTGAAAACTCTCATAACAATTCATAAAAAGGTGGGTAGAAATGATAGCAAGATCCGCAAATCCTGGGCTAAACAAAAAAACATTTTCTCTAGTTAGAGACTTTGCGCAAAGAGACAATTTGATGACGCTTCAAGGGACAGTTAACAAGACAGGCATAATGCTGTTCCTAGCCTTGATATCAGCAATGTGGGTATGGCGTCAGTTTTTTGTCTTCGAATCGTCCCAAATATCACTGTATCTATGGGGCGGAGCCATCGGAGGATTCATCGCCGCAATGATTGCTATCTTCAAACCAACGACCGCGCCGATAGTAGCACCGATTTATGCTTTATTGGAAGGACTGTTTTTAGGCGGAATCTCCTCCATTATGGAAGCACGTTTCCCCGGAATAGTAATCCAGGCTGTGGGTCTCACTTTTGGAACTCTATTCGCACTTTTGTTTGCTTATAAATCAGGATTAATCAAGGCGACTGAAAATTTTAAGCTTGGGGTAACCGCTGCAACAGGTGGAATCTTCATGATATACATGGTGAGCTTTATCCTTGGTTTTTTTGGCATGAACGTCCCGTTTATTCATAGTAATGGTATTATCGGAATTGGTATCAGTGGTTTTATTGTTGTCATTGCCGCTCTCAATCTGGTTCTAGATTTTGACTTTATTGAACATGGAGTGGAACAGGGGTCTCCCAAATTTATGGAATGGAGAGCTGCACTGGGCCTTATGATCACGCTTGTCTGGCTCTACATTGAGATTCTCCATCTACTATCCAAACTGAGAAGCCGCTAATTGTACAATAACAAAACATTTATTATACATTAGCTCAAGGAAGGAAATAATATAGTGTTAATCGCAAGGTTTTTGCAACTTTTAGGCATGCTATTATTAGTAGAAGGCCTTTATCTTGGTATCGTCAAGCACTCTATGAACCTGGAAATTATGTGCGTAGGGCTGGGCATAGGATCCTTCTATGCAGGAAGATGGTTACAGGGAAGGGGCAGTTAAGACATCCTTCTACTCTCCCGCCAGTTTGTTAGGTGGAAGATGACGTCACACTAAGCAAAGTCGAAGTGCTATCAACCACTTTAGTCACTTTTAACTTTTTATTTACAGTTATGCATGAAGAGACAACCAAAGAGCAAGTAGAGTTCTGGGATAAACAGTATCTGTGGCATCCATTTACGCAGATGAAAGATTTTGTCAAAGAAGAACCGTTGATTATAGTTGACGGCAGCGGAGTTATGCTGAGAGACATCAATGGCAATGAGTATATTGATGGTGTTTCTTCAATGTGGTGCAATGTCCATGGACACAGAAGAAAAGAGATTGACGACGCAATAAAGGACCAGCTTGATAAAGTTGCTCATACAACCCTGCTGGGCATGTCAAATATACCTTCAGCCAAATTGGCGAAACGCCTAGTTGAGATAACGCCTGAAGGCCTGAATAAAATATTCTATTCTGATAATGGTTCCAATGCAATTGAAGTGGCTATAAAAATGGCATTTCAATATTGGCAATATGAAGGCTACAAAAAGAAGACCAGCTACGTTACGTTACAATACGGATATCATGGCGACTCTTTAGGTGCAGTTGGCGTGAGCGGAGTAGAGGTTTTCCATGCTGTTTTCAAGCCTCTTTTACTTAAGTCATTCACTACGCCATCACCTTATTGTTACAGATGCCCATACGGTAAAGACAAAACATCTTGCTCGCTCGAATGTCTGGGCAAGCTTGAGGAAATATTATCGGAAAATTCTGCGTCTATAGCGGCCATGGTTATGGAGCCTCTTGTACAGGGTGCAGGAGGAATGATTGTTCACCCTAAAGGCTATCTATCCGGCGTAAAAGATTTATGTGAAGAACACAATATCCTTCTTATTGCAGATGAGGTACTGGTCGGTTTTGGCCGTACAGGAAAAATGTTTGCGTGTGCACACGAGAATGTAACGCCTGATATATTAACTGTCTCCAAAGGTTTAAATGGAGGCTATATGCCTTTGGCAGCAACCCTGACTACAGACGAAATTTACAATACATTTCTCGGCAAACATAGCGAACAGAAAACTTTTTTCCATGGCCATACATATACCGGCAATCCGTTAGCATGTTCAGCAGCCCTGGCGAATATCGATATATTTGAAAATGAAAAAGTCATCGAGGGACTTGTTCCAAAGATCACGGTTTTACAGGAGAGGCTCGAACAGTTCAAAGAACTAAAGGCAGTGGGTGACGTGCGGCAATGCGGACTCATTGCCGGTATAGAACTGGTTAAAGACAGGGAGACAAAGGAGCCCTATTCATGGGAAGAAAAGGTTGGGATGAAGGTCTGTCTGGAAGCGAGACAACGCGGTTTGATCACCAGGCCGCTGGACAATGTCCTTGTGGTAATGCCACCCTTATGCATAACTATTTCGCAATTAAATAAGATAATGGATATCCTGTACGAATCTCTGGAAGTTGTCACTGGAACCGGTTAAAACTCTTATGCATTTATTTAAAGCCATATTCGGACAATCTAAAAAGAAACCAGATGATTCCACGTCTTTTCAAAGCAGGTTTAGCAGGATAATATTATACTTATGTATCGCATTCTTCGTAATAGCGGTAATATTTGTCAGTTTCACATTCAACGG
>PBQF01000021.1 GCA_002724975.1 Parcubacteria group bacterium | reverse complement strand
TGTTTTAATGTCTATTGCTCCAGGTGATGAAATTGGAGCAGAAGTACACAGCCTTGATCAATTCTTGAGAATTGAAGGAGGTGTTGGTAAAGCGGTTGTAGGTGATGCGGAATATGATGTTAAAGATGGTTCTGCAATAGTAATACCTGCTGGTATAAACCATAATGTGATTAATACAGGAGATGTAGATTTAAAACTTTATTCAATATACTCTCCTCCTGAACATAAAGACGGAACTATACACAAAACAAAGGCGGACGAGGTTGAAGAACATTTTGACGGTCAGACAACAGAATGATTCAACACTCAAGGATATGAAATTTATCCTAAACGTAAATCAATAATCGAACGATAAAAATAACCCCCAAACAAGGGGTTATTTTTTATACCCCAACAGGACGTTCGAACCTTTAGTTTATTTAATATACTTGTGGCGTGAAGAAAGAAGATTGGGAACGAACAAAGATTGTTGACAAAGATACATAAAAAATAAATAATGCAGACAGAAAGGAGGAAGTGGGATGTCTTCTCATTACTGTATTCAGTGTAGTCGACGCATCGTGGTGGGCATGAAACGAAAGCATTCAATTAACTATTGTTATCCGAAAGGTAACGGTCATAATCTTTGTCGGCAATGCTATCAATCTCTTGTCGACTCCTTGAGGGATCATAAGGACAACAGAGATTTTTATCGGCGCTAAGTAAGACAAAGCAGATAATTTAGAGAAGATTTTCACCCCCGACGACATTCGTACAACACTCGTCGGTTAGTTCCAGTCCGCCTCGTCATTGAGAACCTCCTCGTCTCTTTGGCGGGGCGGTTTTCTTTTCATTTAAATCAAACAGGCTCGAACATCATACACCCAGCCCCCTTCGGTTTCGATTGTTGGGGGCTCTCACTTTTATATAACAAACTCGAATCTGTTATGTCTGGTATACTTTTTATATGAATATAAAAATAACTAATTTTGAAATAGACAACAGGACAAGAGACTATCTAAATAAAAGGCTTGATAACTTAAGAAAGTTTGTAGACTTAGAAAGCCCCAATACAAAGCTGGATATAGAAATAGGAAGAACGACGGGACATCATCAAAAAGGAGATATCTTTAAAACTGAGTTTAATTTAAGTATTAGTGGAGAATTTTATAGAGTAGAGGAGAAAAGTGAAGATATTTTAAGTTCAATAGATGCTTCTACTGAGGAACTTTCAAGACAACTACGAAGAAATAAAGGCAAAAAAGAAACCCTTTTTAGAAAGGGTGGAAGGAAAATGAAAGAATTACTTCGAAGATTTAACTATAATAAAGAATAATCAATTTCTTTCTTACCCTCAGGGGTTACCCTCAAAATCTTCAACTTACCATCAACGAAATCAGCTGAATTTATGACAATTCTTTTTCCGTCTTTAAAAAAATGTGGTCTTAATCTTTCATAGGCCATAATTTTGCGATAATTTAAATAATCATCATCATCTAAATCTATTAAAGAATCTTCTTTTTGAAGCATCTTACTAAAAGTGGCTTTTGAATGGTCCTGCTCCACTGGTTTAATTTTTCCCGAAATCCACTTGGACAAAACATCAACTAGCATTTTTCCTCCAATTTTTGCTAGTTGTTCTTCTAAAACACTCAAGTAAGACCATTTGTCTATAGTCACCTCTTCCTGCACTACAATCGGCCCGTGGTCCATTTTTTCATCAACAAGCAGAATGGTTACACCCGTGTCTTTTTTATCCTCTAAAATCATCGTCTGAAGAGGTGAGGGGCCACGAAGCTCTGGCAAGAGTGATGGATGAACATTTAATGAACCTTGTTTTGGAATTTCTAGAACACTTTTTGGAATAATTTTCCCATATGATGCAACAATAAAAACATCCCATCCTTCCGATTCTAATTCATTAATAAGATCCTCGTTCAGTTTTTCCGGCTGAATAACTCTTATGCCATTTTCTTCCGCCCAAACTTTTACTGGTGGGGGAGTTAAAACAAGATTTCTGCCTTTAGGCTTATCGATGACTGTAATAATTAAAGAGGGAAGTATACTAGATTTCTTAAGCTCATCTAAAACATAAACACTAAACTCTGATGTCCCTAAAAAAGCAAATTTTATCTCTTCATTTTTCATTTTTAATATCTTTCGGTATATATTCTTTTAAATCATCAGCTTTATCTACAAAAAGCACCCCGTCTAAATGGTCTGTCTCGTGTTGGAAAATCTGGGCAAGAAGCCCACTAGCACCTCTTTGAAATTTTTTCCCCTCTTTATTGTATGCCTTAATCGTCACTTTAGATGATCTCCTAACTCTGCCATATTTCCACCTAACACTAAGACAGCCCTCATCAACCAAAGTTTTTTCTTTTGACAGGTTGGTTATTTTAGGATTAATAAAAATTTTTTCTGGAGAACCTTCTTCGCCCTCAAAAATCTTATCCGCTACAACAAAAATCCTTTTTGAATAGCCAATTTGCGGTGCAGCGATGGCCACACCATCTTCTTCTTTTGAAAGGATTCGACTCATCTCTTTTATGATTTCTTGAGTTTCGGTTGATTTAATATCGGAAATAGCGACTTCTTGAGCCGTTTTTCGCAGTACATTGTTACCAATTTGTAATATTTTTTTCATCCCGTTAAAAAATCTTAATTATTTACCTAATAGCTTACACCAACCCCGTTGAATTTCTAACGGGGCAAGTAGATTGATTTTAAGCTTTTTTAATAAATTGACAAACAAAAAATAAGGCCTTAATATTACCTTTGGCAAGAGAGAGGTAACTGGCAGGTGAGTAGCAGCATCATGCCACACTCCAGAAACTCAAGTAGGTATCCTTAGCAGAACTTTGGCTAATCAATCGGAAGTGACAGCCAAAGGGAAGTGAAAGCATAACCTCTCCGGTGATCGGGTCAGACCAACGAAGAAAAAGGTTCGGACTCGGTCACTTCAACAGTATATATGTGTGAAAGGATATCAATTGCTACATTGGGGGGGTGTTTGGTCCACAACCAGGTACCCCCTTAATTTATTTAACCCAAAAGATAGCTAGTAACCCTTCATCTACCTAGTTAAAAATATAATGAAAAGAATAGAAAATAATCCTGGTAGATTTAAAGATAGCCAAAAAAAACCTCCTCCCCATGATTTATCAGCTATGACCGAGTTAATTAAAGAGGAAATAGGTTTTAATCAAAAATATGGAAGAGGTTACTGGTTAAGACATTTAAAAAAATCTAAAATATCTTATGGGGAGTTGATAGGAGTATTAAAGGAAATTAGTAATTTACCCTTAAAATATAATAAAGGTGGGAGATTAACAAATATATTGAATGGAAAAGTTAATTAAATTTCATGCCGAATTGGATTTTAAAGAAAGCCCAAGCCAATAGGAACTTTTTTTGAAGTAAAATATGAAAGACTCTCCTTAGATATTCCTTTTGAAATTGGGATGACTTCAGCAACTTGCATTGGAGCTATTATATAGCAACTTGCATCAAAGTATCTCCATTTAAAATATAGATTGAATTCTCGTCATTGAGGACAAATTCTGGACTACCACCCTCAAAAATAGGTTGAAAATTCTGGTTATTCTGGACATCTGCTTCTATGGCAAAGATTCCATTACTAAACGAGACTATAAAGATATCATTTCTGTTTTTGTAAAAATCAGCGTTCCTTAGACCCGCCCCAACTCCAAGAGAGACTAAAACATTGTGGCACCCAAATTCATTACAATAATATTCAGGCCTTTCTTCTTCATCTCCAAGCCATTCGTTAAAAAGAGTGTTGCTGTCTACCCAAATAGCAACTTTTTCGTCATCCGAGATTTTCTTATTTTCAAAACTTGGTGCAACAACTAAATTTAGTTGGTTAATTAGTTCATCATATTCCACGTCTTCTTTTTCAATCAAAAACCCATTAGTATTTTGAGGAACAAAAAATGGAAAGAGTTTGGTTGTTTCTCCAGAATTTATTTCTATTTCTTTCAACCACGGCCAATATCCGTCGCGGGAAATTAAAATCGAATGGAAACCAGAATCTATTCTTTTAATTGAAACATTATCTCTAGGCTTGTTAATCCGCCCGTTTTCTTGATTATCCAAAAAAATGATAGAGCTTTCATCTAAATGTGATATGACAATTGTCCCCGTATCCCCTGAACTAAAAATGGAATCACGAAAAAGGCCAATAACGAGAATGACCAAGATGGCCAGCCCAAAATATATATAAACCATTTTTTTATCCTTGGTAGACATTGACCCTTATATTACTAGAAGAAAAATAAGTGTAAAGTAAGCCGTTTATTTGAAAAGTATCTTATAGAGGCGTAAAATGGGTGCGATGTCAAAAGAAATACCCAGCGATAAATTTATCATCAAAGGCCTTTCTGACAAAAGAAAGCTTAAAGGTATAGTTAAAATAGGCGGAGCAAAAAATGCAGTTTTGAAAATAATGGCTGCCTCAATTTTGTTTAAAGATAGGCTGACTATCAAAAATGTTCCGCAAGTAGAAGATGTTTTTAGAATGATAGAACTACTTGAAGATTTGGGCGCTGAAGTTAAAAGGGTTGGAGAAAACACCTTAAAAATAAGTACCAAAGGAATAAACAAGACTTCTTTGAATGGGAAAATAGCAAAAAGAATGAGAGCCTCTATTGTTCTGACTGGACCAATCCTTGCACGATTTGGAGAAGTCCATTTTTCTCGCCCAGGAGGTTGTACTATCGCCGAAAGACCTATTGGGATTTTCTTAAACGGCTTCAGGGGTATGGGAGCAAAAGATACTAGAGATAAAAAGGGGACTTACCATCTCAAGGCCAGAGGCGGAAAATTGAAAGCAAAATCAACTTTTTTTAACAAGCCAAGCGTAACAGCCACAGAAACATTCCTAATGACAGCCGTTCTTGCTAAAGGAAAAACCATTTTGAAAAACGTTGCTCTTGAACCAGAAATAGAAAGTTTGGCTAATTTTTTAGTGAAATGCGGGGCAAAAATAAAAGGTATCGGCTCAACTACCTTAGAAATAAATGGCGGAGGGATGCTTCAGACAAAAGGAAAATCCTACGAAGTTATCCCTGACAGGATCACTACTGGAAGTTATTTAATTTTAGGAGCACTGGCATCAAATAATTTAAAAATAGAAAACTGTCAGCCAAAACATATTGAAGCACTTGTAAGCAGTTTGAGATTCTCTGGAGTCAAAATGAGAATAGGGAAAGATTGGATTAAAGTCTTAGATAACTCAAAATCAAAATTTAAACCTTTAGAAATTAAAACTCACGAATACCCCGGATTTGCTACTGATCTCCAAGCGCCTATGACTGTTTTTCTAACCCAAGTTAGAGGGGAAAGCACAATTTTTGAAACTATTTTCGAAAACAGATTTGGCTATACAGAAGAACTTAATAGGATGGGAGCTAAAATAAAAACTTGGAATCCTCAAAAAATTTCAATAGATGGCCCCACCAAATTGAAGAAAAGAGTTCTTTATGGCCCAGATTTAAGAGCGGGCTTGGCTTATATCATTGCTGGAATAATCGCAAAAGGTGACTCTACGATAGAAAACGCGTATTATATCGACAGAGGTTACGAGAAAATAGAAGAAAAACTCTCCTCAATTGGTGTAAATATAAAAAGGATAAAATAGAATTTTAAATAATGTCATTTTTTCAGAAGAAATTGGGAATAGATTTAGGCACCGCTAATACCTTAGTTTACTTTCCTGAAAAGGGAATCATTTTAAATGAGCCTTCGGTTGTGGCTGTCTCAGAAAATGATAATAGAATCGTGGCTGTCGGACTTGAAGCTAAAAGTATGATTGGAAAAACTCCAGATGATATTGTGGCTTACAGACCAATGAAAGATGGGGTTATTGCAGATTATAGGGTGACAGAAGCAATGCTTAATTATTACATCAGCAAGGCATTAGGCAAATGGAATTTATTAAAACCAGAAGTGATGGTTAGTGTCCCAGCTGGAGTAACATCAACTGAAAGAAGGGCCGTGGTGGAGGCGGCCATGAAAGCAGGTGCCAAGAAAGCATATATTGTAAAAGAACCAATTCTGGCTGCAATTGGGGCAGGAATACCAATCCACGAAGCAGAAGGGCATATGGTAGTAGATATAGGAGGAGGAACAACAGACGTAGCAGTTATCTCACTTGGCGGGATTGTAGCCTCAACTTCGGTTAAATGTGCTGGAAACAAAATTGACAGTGCTATTGCTGATTACATAAAAAAAACTCATAACCTTAGTATAGGAGACAGAATGGCAGAAGATGTAAAAATTGCTATTGGTTCAGCCACCGCGTCTGACGAAGAATTAATGATGAAAATAAAGGGACGGGATTTTATAACGAGCCTGCCAAGAACAACAGAAATTGGCACTAACGAAATTGTAAAAGCGATGAATAAGGAATTGCGTGAAATTATAAAAGCTGTTAAAGATGTCTTTCAAGAAACACCGCCAGAGCTGGCAGCAGACATTATAGATAAGGGAATAATTATGACAGGAGGGTCGTCCCAGCTTAGAAATTTTCCGGAATTAATTTATCGAAAAATCGGGGTCAAAGCGTATTTGGCAGATGACGCATTGTATTGTGTTGCCAAAGGAACTGGTATCGCCTTAGGACATTTGGATACTTACAAAAAGAGTATTATTGCCAAGAGATAAAATGGTTATAAAAATTGATAAAGACACCCTTCATCATGCTTATTGTTTAGAAGGAGATATTGCTTTTATAAAAGAAGAGCTTTTAAAGAATCTTGGTAAAATTTTAAGTTTCAAGACGGAAGCTAATCCGGATTTTCTTCATATTGAATTCGATAAATTTGGGATTGACGATGGTAGAAGAATAAGTGATTTTCAAATTAAAAAAGCAGTAACAGGGGATAGAAAAATAATAGTCATTGGGGTAAAGACAATAACAATGGAAGCTCAAAATTCCCTTTTGAAGACTTTTGAGGAACCTGCCCCTAATACACATTTCTTTTTAATCATCCCTTCGTCAGAAGTCCTCTTGCCAACACTTAAATCAAGGCTTCAAATCCAAAAGATAATTCCAAAAGAGACAAAAACCAGCTTGGGTAATAAATTTTTAAAAGGAAGCAAAAAAGAGAAACTTAATATAGTCAGAGAAATTGTGGAAGAAAAAGATAAGGGGCAAGCTATAAAGTTATTGGACGAAATTGAAGTATTATTTTACAAAAAAATAAATATCAAAAATCTGAAACCAGACGAAATACTATTTATTGAAACTATAAACAAATTCAGAAGTTACCTCAACGACAGGTCTCCGTCACTTAAAATGCTTCTGGAACATCTGGCTTTAATCACCCCTAAATAGTAAGATAGGTTTCGATGGATTACGATTTTTCAAATTTTGAGCAAAAAATAAAAGATACAGAAAAATGGCTCTCGTCAGAATTTTTAACTATCAGAACCGGCAGGGCAACACCGACGATTCTTGATTCCATCTCGGTTGATTCTTATGGTACCAAAGTGCCAATAAAACAAGTTGCCAGCATAACAATAGAAGATGCCAGAACTTTAAGAGTTTCTCCTTGGAATACAGACCAGATAACAAACTTAGAAAAAGCTATTACAGAGGCTAATTTAGGACTTTCGGTTAGTGTTGATGAAAAAGGTTTAAGAGCTATATTCCCAGAGTTAACAACTGAAAGAAGAGAAACTTTAACTAAATTGGCTAAAGAAAAATCAGAAAAAGCTAGAATTACAGTTAGAGGAGAAAGAGATGAAGTTTGGGGAGACATTCAAGAAAAGCAGAAGAAGGGAGAGTTAAGCGAAGATGGAAAATTCAAATTAAAGGAAGAAATGCAAAAAATTGTTGATGAAATAAACAAGGAAATTGACGAAATGTTAAGTAGGAAGGAAGAAGAGATTAAAAATTAATAAAATGTGGTACATACCATATGACCGTCATAATCTTTTTAATAATTTTAGCAATTCTGGTCCTGGTTCATGAACTTGGTCATTTTATTACTGCTAAAAAATCGGGAATTAGAGTTGATGAATTTGGAATTGGTTTCCCTCCAACCGTTTTTTCATGGAAACCAAAGAAAAGTGAGACAAAATACTCGCTTAACTTAATTCCATTTGGAGGATTTGTAAAAATTTTTGGTGAAGATCCTGACGAAGCTTCAATTCGAGGACCAGAATCAAAAAGAAGTCTTACCAACAAGCCAAAATCCATCCAAATTCTGGTTTTAGCTTCAGGAATTATTTTCAATATAATCTTTGCTTGGGCCCTCTTATCCTTCGGTTTCATGTGGGGCTTACCCCTGACTATAGATGAGACAAATGAGCAATATGCACAAAATATAGACTTAACAATAACTGCGGTCTTGCCAGATTCACCAGCGGAAGGGGCTGAACTAAAAACTGGAGATAATATTATAGAGCTGGTTCAGGGTTCCTTTATTTTAGAAAACCCAAATAGCGACGAGGTTAAAGAATTTATTTCAAAGAATGGAGAGAAAGAATTTTTACTCAAATATAGGAGAGGGAAGGAATTGGGAGAAGTTAGTTTAATTGGAAATAAAGAAATCTTAGAAAATGAGATTGCAGTTGGAATAGGGTTAGATAGAGTTGGAATTGTAAAGTTTCCGTTTTTAAAATCAATTAAAGAAGGGACTGTTACAACAATAAAACTTCTAGGACTCATCACAGTAGGACTTGCCAACTTTATATCTGACGCCTTCACAGGAGAAGCAGACTTTTCACAAGTAAGTGGGCCAGTGGGGATAATTGGATTAGTAGGAAACGCCTCAGCTTTGGGTTTTGTTTATCTTCTGACATTTACAGCTTTAATATCATTACATTTGGCAATTATTAATCTCATTCCTTTTCCGGCCCTTGATGGAGGAAGAATCCTTTTTGTTATTATTGAAAGCATAAAAGGTTCTCCCATCAGTCCCAAAATTCAAAACTGGATAAATGGTATTGGTTTTGCCTTGCTCATCCTTTTGATGTTTGTCATCACCTATAATGATATCCTAAAGCTTTTCTAAGCTTTCTTTGACCCTACTTATTAAATGGCTTAAAATAGAGCCATGCTCCAGTCTAAGCTTTTTACGAAAACCAAAAAGGAGGCTCCAAAAGACGAGGTTTCGAAAAATGCCAAACTCTTAATAAGAGGAGGTTTTGTTCATAAGGAAATGGCCGGAGTCTATTCTTATTTACCACTTGGTTTAAGAGTTTTGAAGAAAATAGAAAATGTTATTAGAGAAGAGATGGATGCTGTTGGAGGACAAGAACTTCACATGAGCGTTTTACAAGAGAAAAGCCTTTGGGAAAAATCTGGAAGATGGAATGATGAAGTTGTAGATAACTGGTTTAAGACAGACTTAAAAAATGGTACAGAAGTTGGTTTGGGTTCCACCCACGAAGAACCACTTTCAAATATATTGAAAGACCACATATCTTCGTATAAAGAATTACCAGTATATCCTTATCAAATACAAGTTAAATTTAGGAATGAAGCCAGAGCTAAATCAGGCTTAATGAGAGGCAGAGAATTTTTAATGAAGGATATGTACTCCTTCTGTAAAAGTGAGGAAGAACAACACGAGTTTTATGAGAAGTCCAAAAAAGCTTACACCAAAATATTTGAGAGGGTCGGCTTAGGAGACAAGACATACATGACTTTTGCTTCCGGTGGAACATACTCAAAATATTCCCACGAATTTCAAACCCTAACAGAAGCAGGAGAAGACACGATTTACTTAGATGAGTCGTCTGGCTTAGCTCTTAATAAGGAACTTCTGGATGAGAAAGAAAATTTAGAAGAATTTAAAGGAAAAGATTTAGTAGAACATAAGTCTGCGGAAGTAGGAAATATCTTTAACTTAGGTACTAAGTTTTCTGAAGCTGAAGGTTTTTTCTATCTTGACGAAAACGGAGAGAAACAGAAGGTTTGGATGGGAAGTTATGGTATTGGACTTGGAAGAGTCATGGCAACTATTGCCGAAGTTTTTGCTGATGAGAACGGTTTAGTGTGGCCAGAAGCAGTAGCTCCTTATAAGTTCCATATTGTCGCACTTGATGTGAAAAATGAGGAAGTCAGAAAGACCGCGGATGAAATACACAGAATGATGGAAAGGAGTAATATTGAAGTTCTTTATGACGATAGAGATTTATCAGCTGGAGAGAAATTCGCCGAGTCAGATCTTTTAGGGATTCCCTACAGAATAGTAATTAGTGAGAACAATCTTAAAGAAGGAGTACTCGAAATAAAAAGTAGGAAAGACGGAGAGATAAAGAAAATCGAAAAGGAAAAGATTCTAAAGAGTTTGTTGGAGAGCGACTCTTAGAAATAAGTTCTGCAGCATACTGCAGATTTGAGTGAGGAGAAGATTATGTCAATCAGAAATTTTTTTAGAGAAATAAAAGAAAAGTTTTTTAGGCTTTTTTCAAATGAGATGGGAATTGACTTGGGTACCGCTAATACCTTGGTTTATTTAAGTGGAATTGGAATTGTCATTGATGAGCCTTCAGTTGTGGCTATCAATACCAAGACTGGGAGAGTTGTCGCCATCGGCAGGGAAGCTAAGAAGATGCTTGGCAGAACACCAGCCCATATTACGGCTGTAAAACCGCTTGTAGAGGGCGTAATATCAGATTTTGAGGTTACGGAAGAAATGCTTGCATATCTTATAAATAAGGCTGAGGAAGGGAATAAGAAGCTTTTAGGGCCAAGAGTCGTTATAGGCGTACCTTCGGGTATTACCAATGTTGAAACTAGAGCTGTCAGAGACGCAGCCAAGAATGCCGGAGCAAGGGAAGTCCACATTATTGAAGAGCCCATCTCTGCCGCAATAGGCATTAGATTGCCGATTGACAGCCCTATCGGAAGCATGATTATAGATATTGGCGGAGGTACCACCGATATTGCAGTCATATCACTAAATGGAATTGTTAATGCCAAAAATGTCAAAGTGGCTGGAGAAAAATTTAATGAAGATATAATTTCTTATATCAGAAATGAATTTAAGATTTTAATCGGAGAGAAAACAGCAGAAAGAATAAAAGTTGAAATTGGCGGAACATTAGGAAGCAGAGAAAATAATGAAACGATTATTAGAGGAAGAGATTTGGTAACTGGATTGCCGAAGGAAGTTATTGTAACTGATGCAGATTTAAGAGAAGCCTTAGCCGTACCAATTGATACTCTGATTGAATCAATTAGAGAGGTTTTGGAGACCTCACCGCCAGAAATTATTTCAGACATAATGAAACACGGAGTTTATCTAGTTGGTGGCGGGGCACTTTTGAGCGGCCTCTCTGAAATTTTTCATGATTCTCTTAAAATTCCGGTTTATATCGCGGAAGATCCGTTAAAATCGGTGGCTAGAGGGACAGGGGTCATTTTGGAAAATTTGGAAGAGTATGAAGACCTTTTAGTCCAAAACGAAGATGAAATACCTCCTAAAAAATAGAACAAAAAAAAGCAAAAGTTTCTTGATGGTTGTTGCTCTTATTTTTATTTTTATATTAGTTAATCTCTTTATACCTAATATCATACCTGGAAAATTTAATAGCTTGGGAAAACCAATTTGGAAACTCAGGGAAGGAATTCTGGAAAAATTCGGTGAAGTTGGCGGGGTTTTGCATTCCAAAAGTTCTTTAGTCGTGGAAAATAAAAGACTTAGGAGCGAACTTAAAAGCGCCGAGTTGTTAAATATAAAAGTCAATTTGTTGGAAAGAGAAAATAGAGAGTTAAAAAATCTTTCAACAAGGGAAACGGTATCTGGAGATTTATTGAGAGTTTTGTCAAAAGCTAGTCAGTCCCCATATGACACTTTAATAATAGATATAGATAATAAAAAAGTTTCAGTTGGCCAAGAGGTTTTCTCCGAGGAGGAAATTTTAATCGGCGTAATAGATGAAATCTATAAAGATAGTGCTAGAGTCAGGCTTCTTTCATCTGCTGGAAATAAATACAACGTTGAAATAGGAGATGAATCAATTGAAGGAATAGCAGAGGGATTGGGTGGGGGAAACTTTGAAATTACTCTGCCTAGGGGAGTAGATGCGGAAGTGGGTGATGAGATAATTTCTCCAGATTTGGCTGTAAAGCTTTTGGGGATTGTCGAACACATAGAATCAAAACCACAGAATTCATTTCAAAAAATACTTTTCAAGAGTCCTGTGAATATAAATCAAATAAAATGGGTCAAAACAGGAAATGATTAGAATTCTCTTCAGTTTAATAGCTTTTTCCTCTATTTTTTTCTTGAATTGGTGGCTTTTTATAATAATCCTTATTATAGGAACCTTTTTATTCAGGAAATTTTATGAAGGTCTTTTTTTTGCCTTTATATTTGATTCCATTTATGCCTTGGAAAATCCCGAACATTTTTACCTAAAATTTTGGGTTACTATCATTTTCGTTATTGCTCTCACCGTGATTGAAAGACTAAAAAAATATTTAAGATTCTATCCAGGCAATGTTTAAAAAGAAAAGGAATTTTTGGAAAGAGAAAAAATTAGCAAAAGATATAGATCCGGATGAGATTTTCTTGGATTCTAGCAATCTGCCAAAGTTTGATATAAATCAATTTGAAGGTAGACTCGAAAAACCAATAGGGAAGAGAACCATAATCTTTCTGGCTGCATTTTTTGTGCTGGTTGCCTTAATTTTCTCAAGCAGAATCTGGTACTTACAAATTGCAAAAGGTGAAGCGTATTTGCAAAGAAGCGAGGATAACAATTTAAAAAATCTAATTCAGTTTCCAGAAAGGGGAATTATTTATGACAGAAATGATGTAGAGCTGGTATGGAATATACCAAACGAAGAAAATCCAGATTTCCCAAAAAGAGAATACACCAATAAATCAGGACTTTCACATTTACTAGGTTTTGTTAACTATCCAAAACAAGATAGTTTAGGTAGATATTACGAGTACAACATTGTCGGAGAAGATGGAGTTGAGAAAAAATTTGATAGTAAAATTGGTGGAGTTAATGGACTTAAAATAATAGAGGTAGATGTTTTTGGAGAAATTTTATCTGAAAGTACAGCTCGAAAAGCAGGAAATGGAAAAGATTTGAAATTATCAGTTGATCATCGTATTCAAAACAAACTCTATAATCTTATAAAAGAAACTGCTATCGAAATCGGTTTCCAGGGCGGGGCCGGAGTAATAATGGATGTGAATTCCGGAGAAATATTAGCTATAACAAGTTACCCAGAATTTGACTCACAAATTGTAACAGACGGAGACAATACTGAAATCATCTCTGATTATAATAATGATTCTAGGAAACCTTTTCTTAATAGGGCTGTCTCGGGGCTTTACACACCAGGTTCGATTATTAAGCCTTTTATTGCTCTCGCTGCCCTAAATGAAGATATTATTCCTCCCAGCAAGGAAATATTGAGCACAGGAAGCTTGGCTGTTCCAAATCCCTATAATCCAGAAGAAGAAACCATCTACAGAGACTGGAAGGCTCATGGTTGGGTTGATATGAGAGAGGCTATTGCTGTTTCGTCAAATGTTTATTTTTATACTGTCGGAGGAGGACATGATAATCAAAATGGTTTAGGTATAACAAAAATTGAAAAATACCTGAAAGAATTCGGATTTGAAAAGGAAACAAATATTAATCTGTCCCAAGAAGCCAAAGGGCTGGTTCCAAACCCAAGATGGAAAAAGGAAATCTTTGATGATGACTGGAGACTAGGTGACACTTATATAACAGCTATAGGCCAATTCGGGTTTCAAATTACTCCAATACAAGCGGCCAGAAACACCGCCTTTATTGCAAACAGCGGAAAACTGATTGAGCCTAATGTTTTAAAGATTAAAAATCCTAAAGTAGAGAAGAAAGTAAATATTGATAAAGAAAAATTTGAAATAGTCCAAGAGGGTATGAGATCGGCTGTAATTAAAGGTACTGCTAACTCCTTGAATTTCCCATATGTAAAAATTGCTGCTAAAACCGGAACAGCCGAAATTGGTGCAGCAAAAGAATCTGTTAACTCTTGGATAATTGGTTATTTCCCTTATGAAAACCCTAGGTTTTCTTTCGCAGTAGTTTTGGAAAGAAGACAAAGTTCAAATCCAATTGGTGCCCTTTTTGTTATGACAAATCTAATAGACTGGATGCATATAAATACACCAGAATATTTAGAAAACAACACAAACATCTAATCTGTCAATAAAAACTAAGTTATCCAGACCTTTATTGACTTTGATTTTGGAGAGTGTAGTATGTCTTGCTAAGAAAAGTTTTCTGCAAAAAAGTATGGAGAATGAGAATAAAGAATATTTAACAAAAGAGAAATATGATGAGCTCGAAAAAGAGCTCGCTTTTCTTACTACAACAAAACGCAAAGAAATTGCTGACCAGTTAGAATTCGCAAAATCACTAGGAGATATTTCAGAGAATGCCGAGTATCACGAGGCCAGAGAACAACAGGCTTTAACTGAAGATAGAATTAATAAAATAGAAAATGTCTTAAAAAATGCCGAGATAGTTGAATACAAAAAAAGTGATACTGTTGTAATCGGTTCAACAGTGACGGTAAAGAAAGAAGGAGAAAGAGAAAATAGAGAATTTATATTGGTTGGTTCGGAAGAAGCTGATACAATTGCTGGAAAAATCTCACACAATTCTCCAATAGGACAAGCCTTGATGGGAAAGAAAAAGGAAGAAGAATTTAATTTCAAAACACCAGGCGGAGACAAGATTAAATATAAAATAATCTCGGTAAAATAATAAAAATACATTTTTCACCGACGCATTTCTATTATCTTCTAACTCTTGACTTTTATAAAAAACAGTATATTATGAGCAACGAACTAAGTTGTAGACTACGCCATTTGGCAATAAATCTGGAACTTTTTGGTCTTTAACAATCCACAAACTTCTACCAGAAAGGACAACGAAATGGGAACCGACCAGGTTTCGACAGGAAGTTCGACAGAGGGTCAGAGCCCTCAGCAGTCCGCCGAGAGAAAGATTGACCTCTTTCTCAGATTTCTCAGGAGGGAGATGATCGGGGAGGAACTCCTGTTCACTCCAGACATGACCAAACAGGTGGAGAGAGAACTCTCAACGCCGAGGGCCTATGTCCATCAGATGCTCCACTCCTTGGAAAGGAAAGGTTTGGTCTCTCTAACCAAACGAAGCCGCGGAAAGGGATTCAAGGTCTCTTTCAGCACTTCTGGCAAGACAAAGAGAGTTGTCAGAAGGAAAAGGAGGGGGTCAAAGACGAAAGACCCGTCGATCATCGACAAGATCGATGGACAGATCGCCCGCCATGAGAGCGAGATTGCCCGCCACAAGAGCGAGCTCGCAAGGAAGCAGGGGCTTCGTAGGGATGTTGTCAAGCTCCTCGGAGGGGAGAAATGACAGTCAATATTCTCTCCAACGAGAAGTTCATGTCCGCCATAAGAAGGTTTATGG
>PBQF01000020.1 GCA_002724975.1 Parcubacteria group bacterium | reverse complement strand
TTTACGCCATGACATTTTCACATTTCTAACTTGCCGCTCTTCAGCAGAGGTTGCATTTAATGAAATTCCATAATCCTCAGGCTGAATTAAAGGATTATTAGAGACAATTACATTTGGTAGATAGGGTGTAGCTTCTGGGCCTTCTCTATGTACTATAAAATTCTCCCCATATTCAATAACTTCTGGTTCATCATTATAAGTTTGGAGTCTACCTGTTGGCGTATAAAATGGCGTACTTTCTTTTATTTGTTCATAAAATGGTATACGTGGATAGGTTCTAAAAAGCATAAGTGCTGACCCTGGTTCACCATATTTTCCATTCATAATATCCTTTGTGGTATATCCCTTCGTAGTACTACTTCCTTCTAATAAACGATCGATATAAACTTCAGCCTTATCTTCTAAAATGAATTTCCAATAATCCTTAAATCGATTATCTTTTAAAATATTTCCTAATTGCTTTGCAACACTTGCCCAAATAAGAACATCATCTTTAGAATCAAAAACGGGTTTTAATCCTCCGTTCCAGATTTGCAAAAATGGATTTGAGCAAGATGCAGTTAACTCATAAGCTTGTTGCTCTGCCCAACTATTTGCAGGCAATACAATATCAGCATATTCACAGGTCGCAGTCATTTCAATATCTTGACTGATAATCATTTCAATACCAGGATTAGTATTTTTAACCATTTCATAATGGTATTTAGCATTATTAAGAAGGTTTACATTATTATGCCAAATTGCTTTTGTAGGTGTTGGCATATGTGTCTTTCCCGTAAATGATTTTTTACCATGTTCGGGAGTATCAACCAACAATGGAAAATCACCTACATTCCAATAAGAAGGTTCTTCTCCTCTTGCATACCCTTTTATTTTCAAGTCTTTTGATTTCGCCTTAGGGTCTAGATTTGGGTTAAAGGGATCTTCTGCAACCCAGCCTTTAAAACCAGGTCCTGCCTCTTTAGACCCTTGGAATATTCCTGCCTTATAATTACCAGCCCATGTATGACAACCAGCACCACGTTTGCCAATATTACCAGTCAAAATCATAGGAAGATAGCAAGCACGATTATTTTCTACAGCATGGAACCAATGATTTAAACCTTCGCCAATATGAATAGCCGCTGGTTTTATAGTAGAAATATCTTTGGCTAATTGCTGTATCAACTCTTTATTTGAGTGTGTGATTTCAACGACAGTATCCAAATCATAATCTTTCAGGTGAACATGTTTATATGCCCAAAATAAAGTACATACCTCAATATCACTTCCATCAGTTGCTGTAACATTACCTTCCCATTCAAGTGCTGGATTAATTTTTTTCTTTTTTAATAATACTCCTACATCATCACGTGTAAGCGGTTTTGCTGAATTGGTAAGTTTGTCAAAAATAGTAAAATCACCAATTTTATTATATTGATTTTTTTTCAAACCATGTATTGTATAGCTAGGCCCATCTTCAGACAATTGATTTTTATAATTTTTAATAAAATCTTCTGGTTTTAATCGTTTCAATGTATCTTTTCTTATCAATAATGGCAAATCTGAAAATTCCTTTAGGAATTTTTCGTCGTGCCAATTGTTATCAATTATAATTTTAGATATACCTAAAAGAAGGGCGGTATCAGTATTAGGACGAATAGTAAGCCAATAATCTGCCTTAGATGAAGATGCTCCATATTCTGGAGATATATTCACAAGTTTACCACCACGCTCCATAATTTCTGCTCCAAAATGATTGTCCGCTCGTTTATTCTCTACTAAGTTTTTACCAATTGATACCAGTAGCTTGCTATATCTCATTTCATTCATATCTACATCTGATGCTTGCAATCCATGTACAAAAGGAAATCCAGGTGCCTGATCTCCATGCCAAGTATAATTTGACCAATTTCTACCAGCTTTAGCATTTTTGGAATCTACACCTCTAACATGCTGGTCAACCAGTGCCAAAGTATTACTAAATCGATAAGCTCCATATTTTCCAATAACACCCAATAGTCCCATACCACCCCTCAGTTTGAGGGTTCGTGTTCCTGCACCTTCCCAATGAGTCAACATTTCTTTAGGATATCCTTGATCTAATAAACGCTGTTTACCCTTTTCGCCACTATATGTTGTTGAAATATTAATCAACCCCTTTGCAATATAATCTTCTATTTTATCCCAGGAGATTTTAACAAGAGTGTCCTTCCCTCTTGAGTTAAATTTATACTTATTTCTCATTTTCTGTGTAAGATATGGGAAACCATCATCTGCCCACTGTTTCCATTCTTTTCTTACTAATGGATATTTTAATCGGTTGCTACCATAAATACGTCTATGAAAAGTAAAACCATTAGAACAGCCTCTAGGATTCCATGCATGCGTACTTTTATTTCCATAAAGATCTTTAATTTTATGACAATCATAATTTTGTTCTGTCCTTATCATAACACCATTTCTATTAAAACCTCGCATTCGACATTCATGTGTACAATTAGGTGAACAAATAAATGTAAAGCTATCATCAAATTTATATTGATTACGATATATTTTTTCCCATCCTCTATTAGGATAGTGTGTCAGTGGATTATCAATATCTGGAATTCCTTTAAGAAAGAACATGCTCCCAGGCATAGACCATAAAATAGCAGTACCTCCCAAACTTATTGAGCTAACTTTTAAAAAATCTTTTCGGGTATACAGCTTTTTAGTTGATTTAATATTCTTTTTATTTTTTTTATCTGACATAATAAATTCCCTAATCTTTTAATTCTAATTTGTACCAGGTTGAAACCATCTTCTGTCCATTTCTATCATTCTCACTTCCATTCCATATTGCAAATCCAATTGGTATAATATCATTTTTATTGAACTGCATTTCTTGATCAGACTCTGCTACTATTTCCCTTAAGAAAACAACTTCCCATTTTTTACCATTCCATTGACCTTTTCCTTTTACACGTTGTAAATTCTCTGGATTAGTAGTAACGGTATGAGGACCTGCTGCAACCACATTTTCTACAGATGTATTCCTATTTTTTTTTGAATTTATATTTCCAACATTTACACCTATAAGAAAAGCACTCTCATTAATTTCGTCTGGATAATGTTCAACATCAGAATCACTAACTCTATTTGAATATGTAAGTTCTATATCAGATTCTATATTTTGATTTTGTTGTATTTGCCATTCTGATTTCCAAAACCAAATATCTGTTGGATGCTCTCTTGATCCCATACCATGAAAATCCATTGTTCCATCAATTGAAAATTGGATAGCAGCTGCATCTTGAAAATTTTGGACTCTATATAAACTTTGATCTGATGTTATGTCATCCCATTCTAATTTAATAGCAATATACTTTGAATTGTATATTGCCTGTACTTCAACCATCTTATAATTAACATTTTCACTTTGCCATAGCCGTGATATAGGAATAGAATAAGAAGTTGTTTTATTCCATAATCTAGATGAAGGTTCTAATAATTTATCTAATTTAATACCATCGCTTACTAATTGGGCAGTAATTGTTCCATTTGGGGGAATTTTCCCTATATCTTTTGTATCATCTTCTTCTAAACTTTTTACATAATATACTAATGACCAAGCAAGTTCATTTTCATCTTCTTTTGGCTTTCCTAACAGTTCTGATAAATTGCCATAAGAAGGCATGGGAGTGCCATCCATCCCACCTGCAAATCTCAAATATAAATCCTGAGGTGTCCCACCACCAAGATAAACACCTGATGTAAAATCTCTAGGAATGATTGGGTAACCCCATGAATCTCTCAATGTATAAGCTGAGGGTCCATCTCCTTTACCTATATCACCATGACATTTAATACATCCTATTTCAGTATAAACTGATTTTCCTAATTCTAACAATTCGTTTGTTTCAGATATTAAATCTGGAATTTCAATTTGAAGTGCATTGCTATTTTCAATATCTCCTAAATATTTAATATAGCTAACAATATCTTTTAATTCATCAATGTCTAAAAAATTGAAAGAAGGCATTGCTGTTCCAGGCATCCCGTTTTTAATGCTAGAAATTAAATCTTCATCTGTAGGGGGGTTACCAGGTTGGGTACTACGAATTTTAAACAAGCCGCTAGTCAAATCCCTAGGCTTAGGATATAACAAATAGGATAATTCCCCATCTCCCTTACCCCCAGAGCCATGGCATGAAAGACAATATTTATTATATTGTTGTTTTCCTGGTTGAATTTGAGCCGAAACATTACCTGTAATTACTATAATCATAACAAGGCAAAATAAATTATATTTTATAAATTGATTTTTCATCCACATATTCTTTTAATTAATATAACATTAAATCTAATTATGGATATTACGATATTGATATCCTATTATAATTTATAAAGATATTTTATATTATATCAACTTTTTTTAAATCATTGATGAATTGATTAATCAAATTCCGGTTGACATGTTCCATAACTACAATTTTCCACCATTGTGATTTTCCAATATGTGTATCTGGCACTAAGGTGTATTTTTTACATATATCTTCTGATATTTGTCCATTTTGTATTGATATAATATTCATATTCTCATTTCTGAAATAATATATATCTAATTCATTTAAAGTATCACAAATTTCATCTGTCTTTTTAATAAATCCTTCCATACGTTTAATTAATCCTTTAGAACCATAAATATTTAATATCATCCAGGTTGCAATTGCATTTGCACCAGACCTTGAACCACATAAAGTGTGATCTAGTCCTTCTATATAGCTTGCTTCCTTAGTTAATATGTTATCGATTAAACCTTTTCTGATTAAAAAAATCCCAGCCCCATATGGGGCTTCAAGCATTTTATGTCCATCTAATGAAATTGAATCTATTAAGGGATTTTTGAAATTGAATTTATTATTAAGACAAGTAAAGGGAAATATAAAACCACCAAATGCAGCATCAACGTGAATTTTACAATTAAGATTATAAAAATTAATTACTTTACTAATTTTGTTTATAGGATCTATTGAACCAAACATGGTGCTACCAAGATTTAATACAATAATAAAGTACTTAACTCCTTTACGTTTTAATATCTTGATTATTTTTTCTAAATGCTCTAAATCTAAATCACGATTATTAAAGTCTACCCGTATTTGTTGAAAATTTAACCGAAGAATGTTACACGCTTTATATAAAGAATAATGGCTATCTTCAGAAAACAATACTGCAATTTCATTTATTTTTGAGTTGAATTTATTAATAAAATATTCTCTAAATATCCATAGTGCTTGAATATTGCACTCTGTTCCTCCAGATGCAACATAGCCATCATAAGAATTAGATTTACCTTGAAATATTTCTTCAGCACAAATCCTTAATAAGTCTAATTCTATTTTTTGAGTTCCATTGAAAGCTGGTAATGATGAATGATAAGTATGCAAACCTATATGATTAGGATTTTCAATAAAACATCTAATATAAGGAGAATTATCTAAAAATTCAGCATTTGGAGGAAAAATTTTTGGGTCTAGATATGTCGCAGGCAACCCCATTATTTCATGATTATAATTCAATATCTAGGTGACAGGACTCGAACCTGCAATTATAAATCTATATGGAAGATAAAAAGAGTTCGTTGAGCATACTGTCCGCCCCGCTTAGTAAAGCCTCTGTTAATTCAGGGGCTTTTTTGTTATAAATAGCTTCCTAAAAGACATCAATAAGACATCATTATATTATACTTGATCAGATTTTCCTCAATTTTGCACTAAAATGCCTTAAATATTCTGGTTGTTCAACTATTTCTAAACCAGATATTATTGTTCTATCTAAATATACTTTTTTAATAATTTCAACTACATAATCTATATGACTTTGAGTATATGTTCTTCTAGGAATTGCTAATCTCACTAATTCATAAGAAGCATAGGTATTAGTTTTTTTTATTGGGTTAAATTTTCCAAACATTAAACTTCCTATTTCTGATGTACGTATACCGCCAATTATATATAACTCACAAGCTAGAGCCTGGGCTGGGAAATTCTCCTTTTTTATATGTTTTAAAAATAACTTAGCATCTATATATATCGCATGACCACCAGGAGGAAGTAAAATAGGAACACCAAATTTTGATATTTTATCACCTAAATATTTAGTAGAACTTATCCTATAATGCAAATAATCTTCATCCATAGCTTCTGTAATTCCAATAGATACTGCCTCTAAGTCTCTTCCAGCTAATCCACCATAAGTAGGAAAGCCTTCAGTTAAAATAAGTAACTCTTTTTCCTTTTTAGATAGTTCCTTGTCATTTGCACACAAAAAACCACCAATATTTGCTATTCCATCTTTTTTTGCACTCATAGTACAACCATCTGCATATGAAAACATTTCTTTTACAATATCTACTATAGAAGTATTTTTAAATTCTTTCTCTCTTGTTTTAATAAAATATGCATTTTCTGCAAATCTACATGCATCTATATAAAATGGAATATTATATTTTTTAGCGATCTTACTAACTTCTCTTATATTTGACAAAGAGACAGGTTGACCTCCCCCCGTGTTATTAGTAATCGTCATCATTATAATAGGAATATTGTTACTCTTATTTTTGACAATTTTTTTTAGTTGATCGATGTCCATATTCCCTTTAAAAGGATAAATTGATTGTGTATCATTATATTTATTGGGTATTAGATTTATTGCATTAGCACCCTGAAATTCAATATTTGCTCTTGTGGTATCAAAATGAGAGTTACTAGGAACTACGTCACCTTTATTACAAAGCACCTCAAATAAAATCCTTTCAGCTGCTCTTCCTTGGTGAGTTGGGATTACATAATCAAATCCAAAATATTTTTTTATGATTTTTTCAAAACGAATATAACTATTGCTACCAGCATAGGACTCATCACCCCTCATAATTCCCGCCCATTGCTCCGTGCTCATTGCACCAGTTCCAGAATCTGTCAACAAATCAATAATTACATCTTTTGCGTGAAGTTTAAATAAATTGTAATCTGCATTTTTAATGTTTTCTTTTCTATCTTTAATAGAATTTAGCTTTATTGGTTCAACTGATTTTATTCTAAATGGTTCTATAATTGTATTCATTATTTAGTAGCTTTTATATATAGTTAATTATGTTTAAATAGCATTTTATAAATTCACCTTAAATTTAAAAATTATTTTAAAATGGATGCCGATTTGCATGCTTTGTATTTGATATTATGTGTAAAAATGATATAATAATATATCATTAAATAATAATTTAGAATACAAATATCTTATTAATGATCTCAAGCCACAAAGACATTAAATGAAATAGTTATTTTATATCGCATTTATAATTTGATTAATTGTTATTATTAGATCGTGGATGTTTGAGTGTTGAATAGTTATTATTGTTGGTAGCCTAATAAACTGTTATCAAAAAAATGAGCGGATGATGAGAATCGAACTCACGTATCCAACTTGGGAAGCTGGTGTTCTGCCATTGAACTACATCCGCATTTAAATTATCAATAATCTAACGTTAGAAAATTTAATAAATTTTTTAGACACTTTTTAATTCATTTTAGAGCACTATAATAACACTATTTTAATTATA
>PBQF01000019.1 GCA_002724975.1 Parcubacteria group bacterium | reverse complement strand
CCCTTTTCTCACCGCGAAATCGGAGAGCGTTGATGAGCTCCTCCCACGACGGGCCTGCGGTAATCCGACGCAGATGCTTTATAATCATAACTACCTCATTCATTTTGTGAAGAACTTGTTTCCTTAAGAAGAGGGAGGAAACTGGGCCCCGTTGCTCCGAGGAGCCACCTACCCATAACAAGTAGGAATTATATTCGCAGTGTGGTATAGCCAGCTACAAATGTCAAGCCAAACAAAAAACTACCATCTCTGGTGTTTCTTGTGCCTTAATTCATATGATTAAAAATTTTTCTTTCCCCTAATCAAAACCGCCAATTCGTTTTTGCCTCGAAAATTCAAAACCAACTGGCTGCCGAGCGAAGCGAGATGGTTTCCTTTTGCTTGCAATTTCCTTTCTAGTGCGCCGGGTAGGATTCGAACCTACGTAGGTCGAAGACCGACAGGTTTACAGCCTGTTGCAATTGACCACTCTGCCACCGACGCATTCCGAGAGTAATATTAAAAGAAGTTTGTCTAAAAATCAATTTATGCTAGAGCCCCTTCCTTTTTTCTTCTTGAAACTTTTGTTCTTTTGAGATTACTTGAAAGTATTTTTTTACTTCCCCTTTTTATTTCAAAAGAAAATTCTTTCCCTTTCAAATCGACCGAAACTTTCCCTCCATTCATAATATTATGGGAAATCATCATCGAGGCAACCGGATTAAGAATTTTACTTTGAATTAGTCTCTTTAACGGTCTTGCTCCATAGTTAGGGTTATAACCTTCGTCAACAAGATATTTTAGGGCTTTTGTTGAAATCTCTAAACTGATATCTTTCTCTTTCAGTCTATTTTTAACATGTCCAATTTGGATATCAACAATGTTCTGAATTGCTTTCTTGCTCAAAATATTAAAGATAATAATTTCGTCAATTCTGTTCAAGAATTCCGGCTTAAAACTATCCTTTAAAGCTTCCGTAACTTTCTCTTTCATCTCGCTGTATTTGTCAGTTTCAGTGAAATCTCCATTAGAAAATCCAATCTTCTCCATCTTGTCTATAAATATTGAGCCAACATTTGAAGTCATAATAATGATGGTATTTTTGAAGTTTACAGTTCTGCCTTTAGCATCGGTCAGCCTTCCGTCATCAAGAATTTGAAGCATAACATTAAATACTTCGGGGTGGGCCTTTTCAATTTCATCAAAAAGAATAACGGAATAAGGCCTATGTCTAACAGTGTCAGTTAAGGTCCCGCCTTCTTCATGACCGACATATCCAGGAGGTGCACCAATCATTTTGGAAATAGCGTGCCGTTCCATATACTCTGACATATCAACCCTAATCAAAGCCTTCTCGCCATCAAACATAAACTTGGTTAAAGTTTTTGTTAACTCCGTCTTACCAACTCCAGTTGGGCCAAGAAACATAAAAGAAGCAATTGGTTTGTTTGGGTCAGAAATTCCAGCTCGAGACATTTTAACCGCAGCAGAGACCTTCTCAATTGCGTCGTCTTGTCCAACAATGCTTTTCTTTAGTTCTTCTTCCATACGGGCAAGTTTTTGAGCTTCGGCTTCAAGCATTTTCTCAACCGGAATACCAGTCCATCTGGAAACCACTCCCGCAATATCCTGATCACTTACTTCTTCTTTTAAAATTCTTCTGGATTTTTGAAACCTCTTTAACTTTTTAGTTTTGCTTTCTAATTCGCTTTCAAGAATAGGAATTTCTCCATACTTAATTTCGCTGGCTCTGTCCAAATCAGAAACAATAATCGCTGATTCCTCTTCTACTTTCAAATTTTCAATCTTCGTCTTAATCTCCCTTATCTCAGAAATAACTCCTTTCTCGTTCTTCCACTTAAGTTCGAGTTCATGTGTGTTCTCTTTAAAATCGGAAATCTCCTTTTCAATTTTTTTAATTCTGGCTTCATTCTTTTTATTCTTACTTTCTTTTTTTAGAGCCCTCTTTTCAATTTCCAACCTCATTATTTTTCTGTGTGCATCTTCAAGAATTGGCGGTTTTGTTTCAAGAGAAATTTTTAGGGATGATGACGCCTCATCAATAAGGTCAATTGCCTTATCAGGTAGATATCTGTCAGTTATGTATCTGGAGCTTAAACTAACTGCCGTCTGGATGGCATCATCAGTAATTTTCACGCCGTGATAAAGCTCATATCTCTCCTTCAGCCCCCGTAAAATAGCAATGGCATCTTCTGGATTTGGTTCACTAATTTGAACTGGTTGAAATCTTCTGGTTAAGGCTGGATCCTTTTCGATATACTTTTGATACTCTTTTAAAGTAGTTGCACCAATAGCTTTAAGTTCTCCTCTGGCCAAAGCTGGTTTAAGCATATTTGAAGCATCCATAGCCCCTTCTGCCGCTCCTGCTCCAACAATAGTATGAATTTCATCAATAAAGAGGACTATTTTCCCACTGGCTTTTTCTATTTCTTTCAAAATGGCTTTTAGTCTCTCTTCAAATTCCCCTCTGTATTTTGTACCAGCAATCAAAAGCCCTAAATCAAGCGAGACAAGCTCTTTGTCTTTCAATGGTTCTGGCACATCACCAATTGCTATTCTGTTAGCCAATCCTTCAACTGCTGCTGTTTTACCAACTCCAGCTTCCCCAATTAGAATCGGATTATTTTTAGTTCTTCTGGAAAGAATTTGAATAATCCTGTTTATTTCCATATCCCTCCCAATAACCGGATCAAGCTTGTTGTCAGCGGCAAGCTTCGTAAGATTTCTGGTATATTTTGTAATTGAACGAAACTTTTTAGTTCTTGGAGAGACATCTGTGATATCTTCCTTACGGAGCTCTTTCAAAACTCTCTTGACTCCATCAATTGTAATTTTAAATTTCGAAAGAATTTGCTTAGCTTCGCCTGGAACTTCCAATATTGAAATAAAGAGATGCTCAGTAGAAATAAACTCATCATTCAAACTTGCCGCAATATTTGAGGAACCCTCTAAAACTTTTCCAAGTTCCGGGGTCAGATAAATTTGATATGAAGGAGAGATAACAGAATTGCCGTCAGGCCTTTCGATAGCCTCAATCAAATGATCACTTAAAAGGACAATGTCAATTTCCAATTTATCTAAAAGGGAAGCAACAACTCCTTCCTCTTGGAGAACAAGGGATGTCAAAAGATGCAAAGGATTAACATGGCTTTGGCTACGCTCAATCGCCAATTCATGAGATTTTTTGACTGCTTCTTTGGCTTTGCTTGTAAAACGGTTAAATGGTGGCATATAGTGCTTCTCAAAAAGAATAATTACCTAAAACAAGTACTATTCCACTACTTCCTCAACATTCTCCGACTTTTTAGAGATTAAGTCAAGAACAGAATTTATAGGAACAGAGAAATCTCCATCCTTTCTCGTAATGTTGATTCCTAGAAGGAACCCATCAACATCAATAAGTGGGCCACCAGAATAATCTGATGAAAAGGCTATATTACTTATAATAGTACCTAGAGTCCCAATCGTTGTCTGATTCTCTTCACCTTCAACGGGAAGCTCCACGATATTCTCATTCAATTTTGAAACAATTCCGGTTGAAACCGTATCTCCAGAAAGCCCTCCAATTGCTATAACCGTCTGTCCCAACCTAAGGTTCTCTGTGTCTCCAAAACTTGGTTTTGTAAGTTTAACTACCGATTCCTCTTCTTCTAATTTATTTAACTTTAAAAGTGCAACTCCGTCCGACAGGTTCAAATCATCTACACTGACGCTGTGAACTCTACCACTTGATGTTTTAATCAAATAATCATTTGATTCAGTAAGATTAAGCGAGTCGGTTACAATTAATCCATCACCCGAAACCACAACTCCAATGCCTAGGGTACTGCCAAACTCACCATCTAAACCTTCTAAACCAACCCTAACAACACTTTTTGAATTTTTATCAACGGCATCAATTATCAAATTTTCTTCTTTAATAACAACCGTTGTCTCCTTTGTCACAACACTTGCCGTCTGTCCCGGCACCACTTTTTCAACGGTTCTTTCAACAACCCTGTTAATAGTCTGAGTTACTCCCGGGGGAGCTTGATCTACAAGAGTAATAGTAACAATGCCCGTCGCAATTGAAGTAATAAAACTTACCAGTAGGGCTAAAAGGATAAGCTGTGTCTTTGTTAAATCTTCCATTGAGTAGCTAAATAATAACAGAAAACCTAACTGCCTTTCAAGTTAATCGGATAAAATATTTGAAAAAATCTCAATCACTTTGTCAATCTCCTCTTTAGTAGTATCTCGTCCTAAGGAGAACCTCACACCAGTTTTTACATCTGGGCTTCCTAAAGCTTTTAAAACATACGAGCCTTCTTCCTTCTCGCCAATACAGACGCTTTTGGTGGCGCAAGAGACCCCTTTTTCATCAAGTTTGATAAAAAGAAAGTCGCTATCCTGACCAATAACACTGATGTTTACATTGCCTGCAGATCTGTATTCCCTGCTTCCATTCAAAATAACTTTATCACTTAAATTTAAAGAGGAGTCAATAAAATGATCACGAATAGGGAGAACTTTCTTTAAAGTTTCTGGTCTTTCTGACTCAACAATTTCGAAAGCCTTGGCCATACCGACAATAAGAGGAACGTTTTCTGTTCCAGGTCGAAGCCCTCTTTCTTGCCCTCCTCCCAGTAAAACAGGAGATAGATTAACATTTCTATTTTTGTACAAAACCCCGACACCCTTAGGACCATATATTTTTTGCCCATCCATACTCATCATATCCACGCCAAGGCCATCAACTTTAATCTCAAGATAAAGTGGGGCTTGGCTAGCGTCGGTATGAAAAACAACTCTGGGGTTTTTCTTTTTAATTAAGTTTGATATTTCTTTAAGTGGCTGGACTGTCCCTATTTCACTATTTACATATACTATGGAAACTAAAACCGTATCTTCATTGATCATTTGTTCTAACTCCCTCATATTAATCAGACCATCGCCAGTCACTGGAACAAAATCAACCCCTAATCCCTTCTTTTTATATTTTTTAAAGATATCTAAAACAGAAGGATGTTCTATCACACTTGTAATAATATGGCTTCCGTCTAGTTTCCCCTTATCTTCCAAATAATTCAAAAAACCAATAAGAGCCAAACTATTTGACTCTGTTCCACCTGAGGTAAAAAATATTTCCTCTCTTCTAACCCCGAGTATTTGAGAAATAGTTTCTCTGGACTTCTCGAGATGCTCCTTAGCTAAGAGACCGTCTTTATGTTCATTGCCAGGATTTGCAAAAATTTCACTCCAGAAAGGTTCCATAGCTTCCTTCACTCTCTTGTCCAGCGGCGTTGCTGCAGCATGGTCCAAATAAATTCTCTTCATAGTTATGAATCCTATAACAAAAGAAGAAACAAGAAAAGTTGGGATAACTTTTTATTGCCTTGAAAAATGGCTCAATAAGTGTATAATCTGGCACATGCCAAAAAATGAGAGGTCACCAGTGATAGTTGTTGTCGGCCACATTGACCATGGAAAGTCAAAACTTTTGGATTATATCAGAAAGAGTAATGTGGTCGAAAAAGAGGCTGGGGGAATCACCCAGCATATTTCGGCGTATGAAGTAGAGGTACCTCTTAGTGATGGTAGAAAAAAGCAAATCACATTTTTAGACACTCCCGGACACGCAGCCTTTTCTAAAATGAGAAGCAGAAGTTGTAACATTGCAGACATCGCTATTTTGATTGTATCAGCAGAAGAAGGTGTCAAAGCCCAAACTCTTGAAGCATTGAAATCTATAAAAGGCTGTAATATCCCATTTGTTGTTGCTATAAACAAAATAGACAAACCAGAAGCAAATGTAGAAAAAACAAAAAATTCTCTTTTAAAAAACGAGGTCTATTTAGAAGGACTTGGTGGAGACATCCCGTATGTTCCAGTTTCGGCAGAGACAGGAAAAGGAATTCCTGACCTTTTGGAAACAATTGTTTTACTGGCTGAAGTTGAAGAATTGAAAGGAAATCCTGAAGTATTAGGAACAGGATTTGTAATTGAAACAAACATGGATTCAAAAAGGGGAATTTCAGCTTCTCTTATTATAAAAGATGGTCATATTAAATCAGGAATGTATATAGTTTCTGGGGAAAGTAGCACACCTGTCAGAATCATGGAAAACTTTTTAGGAAAGGCTGTTAAAAAAATGGGGCCCTCGGATCCAGTCAACATTACTGGCTGGAACAAGCTTCCTAAAGTAGGAAATCAATTTAAAGCTTACAAAAATAAAAAGGAGGCTTTGATGGAGGTTGAAAAAACTGTTAAAAAAGAGACCACAGCTGTACGAGTTGCTGGAGACGCGGAAGAAGGGAGAATAGTTATCCCCGTCATTATAAAAGGAGATACTCAAGGAAGTGTTGAAGCAATCGTTGGGGAAATAGAAAAGATTGAAACAGAAGGTGTAATAATTAAGATTACCGAAGCAAAAACCGGAAATATAACAGAAAATGACGTAAAGATTGCCGGGGGAAATCAAAATTCTATTATCCTAGGATTTAATGTTAAGGAAGATAGAGGTATTAACACTTTAGCCGAGAGATTAGGAGTTGAAATACAGTTATTTGATATCATATATAGACTAACGGAGTGGCTGGAGAAAAAAGCTGTGGAAAGAAAACCTAGAATCAAGGTTGAGGAAACAAGCGGTAAAGCAAGAATTTTGAAAATCTTTAGCAAAAGTAAAGAAAAACAAGTAGTGGGAGGAGAAGTTTTTGAAGGAAAAATCAACAAAGGTGATAAAATTAAGATAACCAGAAGGGGGGAAGAGATCGGAAATGGAAATATATTGGAACTTCAAATTACTAAGACGGTGGTTGAAAGTGTGAATGAGGGTAACCAATTTGGGGCAAAGATTTCATCAGGAGTTGAAATAGCAGAAAAAGACAATATTGAGAGCTTCTCTTTGGTAGAGAAATAAAATGACGCTAAGACAGGATAAAATATCCTCTACAATTAAAAAGCTGGCTGGGGAGTTTATTAATCTGGAATCAGACAGAGAGTCTATGATTACTCCTATCGGAGCTAACATTTCAAAGGATTTAAAAAACGCCACCATCTATGTGACAATTTTCCCTGAAAACAAAGAAGAAGAGTCTTTGGAATTCTTAAAAAGAAAGAGGTCTGATTTTAGGGAATTTTTCAAAAATCAAATTAAAATAAAAACCATTCCCTATTTTGACTTTGAGATTGACACTGGAGAGAAAAACAGACAAAGAATTGAAGAGCTTTCAGCAAAGTAGTTTTTCTGCTAAATTTTTAAAGAAGGCACGGTAGCCAAGTGGTAAGGCGTTCCTCTGCAAAAGGAATATACAGGGGTTCGATTCCCCTCCGTGCCTCACTGCCCGGGTGATGGAATTGGTAGACATAGGGGACTTAAAATCCCCGGGCCGCAAGGCCATGCGGGTTCGAGTCCCGCCCTGGGCACCAATACAGAACCAATCGGCTCTGAACGAACTAAGGAGTGGGCGGCGCAAAGCGCCGCCCACGCTGTATGTGTTTGTTTTGCGGGGAAATTCGGAAAATTCGGCGCGCTTGCGCGCACTGATTTGTTTTGGAGGAGGAGGTTCGAGCCAAAGATTTCTTTGGCTTTGACCTTTTTCTTAAAAAGGTCAGTATCCCGTGCGATTCCATTCAGGTTTTGAGCGTCTTTTATCCATTCTTTCATCGGTTCGAGGCAAAAACGAATTGGTGGTTTTGATTAGAAGTAAGGTCTAAGTCGGAGTAATGTCGTCCCGCTTCAGTGCTGGACGAAGAACAAGAATCCGACCTTGGCCACCCCGAGGGCACACCCACAAAGTGTGCCCTCTTTTAATTTGTAGATTTTCAAAAAATTTATCATAATAGGAAATATGGTTAGACTCACATGGAATGATATAGAAGGGATGACAGATGAATTAGCTACAAAAATAAAAGCTAGCGGATTTAAGCCAGACTATATTATTGGTCTAGCAACTGGAGGACTCATACCGTTATATTTTCTTGCTAGAAAACTTGAGAATAATCGCAACATTTTAACTATATCTGTAAATTCATATGATAAAGACAAAAAGGGTGATTTAAAAATTTCATATCTACCAGAAATAGACTTAAGTAATAAAAAAATATTATTAGTGGATGATATTGCCGGTACGGGCGATACTCTTAAAGAAATTTTGAATATCTTAGTTGATAAATATAAAGTAGGAGAACTCAAAATTGTTACCATGGTTGTACTCAAAGACAGCACATTTTATCCAGATTGGTATGGCGTAGAAAAAAATGAAGATTGGGTTGTATTCCCTTGGGATAAGGCTGAATTTCCTGAGCATTTTTAAACTTGACATCTCATTTCTAGTTGTGTATAATATAAGGTAGAGTAAGCTCCTTGAAATCTTGTGAAGATTACCACAGCAGAAAGTATTTTAATTTATTTTTAGAATTTTTTCTGCTGTGGTAAAGGTATTCCACCTAAACACAGCAAGGAGATCGTATGACAAATGAAGAAATTGCAACTGCGTTGCTCGAAGCATTGTATCCCTCCCTAAAGGAGCACCCCTCTCTTATGAAGCGGAAACGCTTCAACATTATGAGGGAAGTAATAAAAAGATCTCCAATGTTAGACAACCACACAACGTTTGTGGTTGAGGTTGAGAAAACCGCTTCCGCAGCGAAGATACCGGTAGAAGAATTGAAGCTCTTCTACAAAGAAATCTTTGGGGGGTTACTCGACGCCGCGAAAGCGAGGGAAGATGCGACAGCTCGGCTTAACAGTCGAGGATGGCCGCCGAATGTAATAGACACAATGAGGTAAGTCCTCCGAGACTTGAAGGAGTCGCTCGATAATGAACCTTCACTGCTCTTTGCAAGAAAGCACAATCAACTCTCACTCACTAGCGTTGCAATGCAAACCTAGTGGTGAGCATTAAAATGAATGTTAAAAGTTAATTTTCATTTTAATGCTCATACAAACAAAACTCTCGATTAAACGATCGAGAGTTTTGTTTTCAATTTAGCATTCCCATTTTTTTAGATGCCCGCCCCGCCGAAAAACAAAAAGCCGAAGCCCGCGCGGATTCCTCCCCAGACCCCTCCTCCGCGCGGGCGAGTCCGAATTTCATAAAAACATCAGACGAACTTTTGCGAATCCTTTTCCCCAGAAAATATGATTCGCAAAAGTTCGTCCGCTTTATTTATTTTGAAAATAGGTTCTAACTTGGTATAGTAAAGACACCACGTTGGAAAAGTCAAATTTTGAAAGCTGCCGAAGAACCTGTAAAAACCATTGCCTCTCATTGTAAACTCCTTGAGTTCTTTCAATATATTTTAATTATATTATTTCTAATGTCCGCCCAGTAGGATTCGAACCTACGACCTTTCGCTTAAGAGGCGACTGCTCTACCAGCTGAGCTATGGGCGGATGTATAAAATAAATTTTCAAAAACTCGTGTGGGCGAGGGGAGACTCGAACTCCCACAGCCGAAGCTACTAGTTCCTAAGACTAGCGTGTCTACCAATTCCACCACTCGCCCATCCTAAATTTGAATAATAGTTCAATATTGGCCATATAACAAGCCATTTTAAACAGCTCAGTTAGCTAAACCGCTTAAATGTATGGCCCTATTGACTTTTTTAGCTAAATATGACATACTGGGACCAGTTTATGTTCATTGACTCGTATATATACTCAGATAAAACTCCCCTGCCTTTTGGCGTAGGGATTAACCTTCTAACTCAGAAATCACGTCGGCCTGGCCGACAAAAACAAAAAGAGGTGAGACGTGAAAGGTATTATTTGGGGGGCAGTGATAGTTGTCACGGTGGTCGTGGTGGGTTTTTACCCGCTTTTCTTCGTGGTCTTCCTGTCGATAGGCATCATACTGGCCTACGCGATACTCTGGAAATTTGAATCATCTATTGAGTTCAGATCTCCATTCGTTGTAACGGAGGTTGATGAATTGAAGCGTCGCCTGTGGCATTACGTATCTGCGCGAATTACAGGCTACTTCGTCTAAAGTTTCATTGAGGGAGGAGGTAAGTAATGGATTTTTTGGTAGAAATTCTCCGCGGAAATGTTGTTGTTTTTGCGACGGTGATGGTAGTGGCTCTGTTTGGCTTTGTAGTTTTAAAGAGCCTGCAGAGAGGGGTTGACTACAAAAAGTGCCTAGTGGCAGTAGTCACAGCTGGGGTTGTTATTAGCATCATTTGGTTTAGGATGAGTGATGCGCAGCCAGAACGGCAGCAGGTTTGCGTCCGGCAACCCGCCATCCCCGGGAAGGGAGTTTTGGCCCAAGTGACTTGGGTTAAACACAACACGGCGGGAGAAATGGAGGGAGACTCTCTTAAAGGGGAGGTCGTCTGGTACGACCAGAACAGGTTCTCCTTCAATGCGTTCTTTACCGACTACAACGAGGAGAAAGTAGTTCGGTACGAAGGAGCGCCGAGTCTCAAAAACCCCAGAGAATTCTCTGGGACCTGGACTCGGGAAGGGATGCCGTCTCCAGGGAAATGGCAGCTCTTTCAATTCGGCCAGTCTAATTTTCAGGGAACACTTGAGAATGAGACTGGAGAGGTATTTTCTCTCGCGGTCGAAACCTACATTACCGTGCGAGAGGAAGAGAATCATAGCTCAAACTAAAACTAACCAAGAAACAAGAAAGGAGTGTATGTACGAACGGGGCACGGCTGCTTAGCAACCGTGCCCTATTTTTTTTAATAATTTACCTAAATTCCAAAAGTGCCTTTAATGATAACTATAATTCCTTTAAATGAAGCCATTATAAACAAGCCAATGATACCCCATCTCATATGTTCTTTCCCCGTTTCCCTACCTACAGTATCCCCTGTGGATACCCAGATAAATTCAGCTAAACCCCAGAAAAAATAAGCAGCAGCAAGAACAAACAACAGCAGAATTACGGGATCTAAAATTTCTTTCACTATAGCTTCAAGAAGATTATTCATATGTCCAGTCTAGAAATCTTACAGACCTGGTATGACAGGAATCTCCACGGTTCCACCCTGTTCAATACCAACAGTTTCTCCCAATAAACCAACAATACCCCAAACAGAAACCATAACAAAGAGAGATATAACTCCCCAAATCATAATATTCCTTCCTTCT
>PBQF01000018.1 GCA_002724975.1 Parcubacteria group bacterium | reverse complement strand
GGTCTGATTCTGTCAGGAATTATTGTATGGGACGCGCAGACAAAATTGCTGTTGTGTATTTACAAACGCAACCTGCAGGTATGGCTACTATTAACTTTGTTAATAATGAAAATATTACTTTACACATTATTGGAGTGCTGAAACCTTTTCAGAGACATGGCTTAGGTCGCTCTCTGATGTCAAGGATTACAAAAGAATATGGTGACAAATATGAAGTTTTCGTAGAAACTCAATCATTGAACAAAAGTGCTCGAAAATTATATCAACGTACAGGTTTCTCTTTAGATTCAATGCGGTATGTTTTACATGCATGGCCTAAAAAAAATAAATGAAAATAATTGGAATTAATCACGAGATGCATATTTCTTCAGCCTGTTTGCTTGAAGATGGTAAAATTGTTGCGGCTGCAGCGGAAGAGCGGTTCACAAGGGAAAAACTTACACGGAAATTTCCACTTGAAACAATCAAGTATTGTTTGAAAGAAGCCAGTATAACAACGGGGCAAGTTGATTATATCGCCACATCCTGGAATCCTGGTATATACTTTACAAAGTTTAATCCGATTTATTCCGGGCAGAGACGTCACATGGTTGAGCAGTTATATTCTATTCCGGATAATCTTATGCAATTATACGTAAGGCCCGAGGTGGATTACGTTTTCCAGGAGATTTCAGGGAGTTTTGGGAAGATCAAAACTTACTATATTACACACCACAGGACACATGCGGCGAACGGATTTTTTCTCTCTCCATTTTCATCTGCAGCGATCCTTACAGCAGATGCCCAGGGCGAGTTTGAATCTACTACATTTTGCCATGGAAAAGACAATAAAATTAATTTTGTAAAAGGTATCAATTATCCACATTCCTTAGGCGCTTTATACAGTACTTTTACGGAGTATCTTGGTTTCATGTCAAACTCTGATGAGTGGAAGGTAATGGCTTTAGCTTCCTATGCTGATTCGAATAACAGATTTTATAAACTTTTGAAAGAAGAGGTTGTCAGGTTTCAGGTAGATGGTGGCTTTGAGCTGAATCTTAGCTATTTTAAGGGGTTTTTACATGATCAACCAAGTTTATATACGGAAAGGCTTGTAGAAACATTTGGAAGTGCCAGGGAGAGAAATGAAGAATTGCAGGAACGTCATTTTGAGATTGCCTCAGCGCTACAAAGAATATCGGAAGAAGCTGTTGTCCATTTACTGAATTGGCTGTCTCAGCAAACAAGAGAAAAAAATCTTGTCCTTTCCGGTGGTTTCTTTATGAATTCCGTGTTTAATGGAAGAGTTCTGGAATTGACTCCTTTTGATAACCTATTTGTTTCCTCCTGTCCCGATGATAGTGGGAATTGTTTTGGTGCGGCGTTCTATCTCTACAATCACATTCTGGGAGAAGAACGAGGAACTCCAATGCAACACAATTATTATGGACCTCAATATACCGACAGTGAAATCGAAGAAACATTAAAGGGATACAACCTGAATTATACTTACGAAGAAAATATATCCAAAAAAGCAGCAAAACTTATTTCGGAGGGTAATATAATCGGGTGGTTTCAGGGCAGGATGGAATTTGGGCAGAGAGCTCTGGGGAATAGGTCAATTCTGGCTGATCCAAGGAATGGCGATATGAAGGACAAAGTGAACAGGGCCGTGAAATTCAGAGAAAGTTTTCGGCCTTTTGCTCCGGCTGTTATTAAAGAGAAGCAGGAAGAGTACTTTGAAATTGGGAAGGGTGGGGATGTACCGTTTATGGAAAAAGTTTATTCAGTCAAGCCGGACAAACGGAATGAAATCCCAGCGGTAGTCCATGTTGACGGGTCGGGACGGATCCAAACGGTTACAAATGAGTTGAATCCTGAATTTTATTCCTTGATTGAGGAATTCAAAAAAATAACTAGCATCCCAATTGTACTAAACACGTCTTTTAATCTGAATGGGGAGCCTATTGTCTGTTCACCGGGCGATGCAATAAAGACATTCTATACTTGCGGACTTGATGCATTAGTCATCGGTAATTATATTGTGCATAAAGGGGTGTTAAAATGAGTGTAGAGAATAAAATTAAGATTCACCCCAGAGATGGAGAATTGTCTAAAAAGTGGCAGAAAAAATCTGACAGAATGCCAGTAAACAACCAACAGTATAGCTTTGACAGTCCGGAGAGGATAGAAGAATTTACAAGATCTTTATTTGAGACAAAAGAGGAGTTAGGAAGATACAATGAATACCGTTCCGAATGGTATCGGAGGGCAAAGGAGTTTGATCCCGGGGAAGCTCCACTTGCCGTATGTTGCGAGCTTGTGAGTAACTGTAATTTGAATTGTCCAATGTGTTATACGATAACCGAAGAGTTTCAAGATTCCGCCGTTGGATCACAGCGTGTGTTACCATGGAATATAGTAAAGAATGTCATCGATGAGTGTGCGGTATTAGGTGTGCCGTCTATGCTTTTCAGCTGGCGTGGAGAATCGACGATGTATCGTTCCAGGGATGAGGATGGGAATGAAGTCAGGTTTCCAGATGTTCTGGCATATGCCAGGAAAAAAGGAATACTTGAAATTACTTCACTCACTAACGGCCAAATGATCGATGATGAAATGGCGAAGGCGATTGTCGATGCAGAGCCCAGCTGGATCAGTATTTCTATTGATGGGTTGGAAGAAAATTACAGGAAGATAAGGACTCCGGCAAATAAAAAAGGGAATGATTACAACGCATTCCAAAAACTGTTAAGAAGTATAGAGGTTCTTGTTTCATACCGTGATAAACTGGGAAAGAAACGTCCACAGATAAGAGCAAATACCATATATCCTCCTATCGCAAAAGATCCGATGGCATATTATCAGTTTATGAAGGATATTGGTGTTGGTTGGGTTACCATTAATGAGATATTGGATTTCAGAGGTGAAAACATCCCGGAAGAGGCTGTTTTGAAGAATTGGGCATGTCAGTATCCTTTTCAGCGTTTAACCGTTTCTGCTAACGGTTGTGTTATTCCTTGCACTGGAGCTCATAATGAGGAAGATGAAATGGTATTAGGAAGGTATCTTGGTACACGGTCGAAAGAAATTACGGTAAACAAAATGAAGGAAATGTTAAGTTATCCTGAAATAACATTGGAGGATGCCTGGCATTCCGATAAGTTGAAGAAGATAAGGCTATTACAAAAGGAGAATCGGAGAGTAGATATTCTGGCGTGTAAGAATTGCCGCCATGGTACAGTCAAACATGGGGCTGAATGGGTCCCGGAAGGCTGGAACATGGAGACAATGGAATGGGGTGATGGAATATGGAGAGAATAATGAGAAGCGTCTCTTTGCCAGACTACTCCTGTTTGAGCTTGATATGCCGGATTCCTGTATGATAAACGTATTCTATTCTCCTATTCACTAAGTATATTAAGATTGAAATGTCCTATATTGTACCGGGTACGGGTGTTCTCTGGTATTTCCGTACAGATGCAGAACAAAGAATGAAACTTCTTGGTACTCCTCTAGACTGCATGATGAAATTCAAAATGTTAGAAGAAAAGAGGGCGTTGTCTCAGGGTTTGGAAATATCCTTGATACCTAATAAATTGCGTGGCATTGATGATTTTGAACCATGGTTTTATTCACAATTTTCAAAGTTAAAATACAAATCAGTGCATATAGGAGATATGGAGCCGGAATTTCTAACAAGCTCTAAATGTATATCTGAAAAGCTGGATATTTTATCAAAAATGCTGAAAGATCTTGAAGTGGACACTGTAATAATACATGCGCACCATTTTCAACATGAACCAATAAAAGTCAAAAAAGTATTAGATGCTTTTCTGCCTCACGTAGAAATCTACATCGAAAATAATGGTTTCGGAAGCGGATGCGGTAGCCGTGTAGACGATTTGATACAGATTTTCAATGATTGCCCTGAATTTAAATTATGTTTGGATATCTGTCATATCAAGGATCATGAAAATTTTACCTTTGATGACTTCGTTTCGGTCGATGCTTTACGTGACCGCATCAAACAGATACATTTCAGCTACTCTTCCCGTCTGGAAAAAGAGAATCTGTATGCTAACAAGGGTTATATAAACTATGATCCTCATCATGCCCTCTGGTCAATTATAGGAAAGACTCCCAGCAGTAAGACCAAGGAATTTATAAGGCAATATCCGGTAATTCTTGAAGGAGTAATTTCGAGAGAAGACAGTAACCTGGCTTATTTAAAAAAAGAGGTTGAATTACTTGATAGTTAGTTTCTTAACCATATTTTCTGCAAACAATTCATTCACAGCAATTCGCAGATAATGTGGGGTATTGTAATCTCAAAAATTGCTTAAAATTATAAATTGTTTAAACCATCAGGATTTAGTTCGTAAATGATAAAAGTCATAGCAGAAATTGGTTTTAACCATGAAGGTGAATTGAAGTTGGCTATTGAGATGATAAAGGCTGCTGCCCAGGCAGGTGCAAATGCTGTAAAATTTCAAACTTACAGGGCAAAAGATCTGGCATTGCCTTCGGCACCGCATTATCAGGCAATACAGAGTGGAGAAATGAGCCTTGAACAGCATCTGGAGTTAGCAAAAGTTGCACATGATTGTGGGGTAGAATTTCTTTCAACACCTTTTAGTCCATGGGCAATTGATATTCTAGAGAAGGTGGGAGTCCCTGCATACAAAATTGCCTCTATGGATTGTACGAACAAATATCTTTTGGGTTTCATTGCGGAAACAAAGAAGCCGATTTACTTATCAACCGGTATGGCGACCTTGTCGGAAATCTCGGGAATATTATATTATTTGTTTGAAATGAAAAGTGGACCTGTAACTCTGCTTCATTGTTTGTCCTTGTATCCCGCTAATGCAGAAGATCTTAATCTCGCTGTTATTCCGTATTTAAAAGAGTTGTTTGGCGTGCCTGTTGGTTATTCTGACCATCATCCTAATACCAAAGCGTGTTTGGCTGCAGCTATGATTGGGGCAGAAGTAATTGAAACACATTTTACTTTGGATATGTCTAAAGAAGGCGCAGACCATTACCATTCAGTAGACGCTGAAATGCTAAGGAAATTGATAGCCGATATAAAACTCTTTCAGCAGATGAAAGGGGTTAAACAAGGATGTCTCAATAGACCGGACCGCAAATATGCCGCACAATATCGTCGTGGAGTATTCACAGCAAAATCTCTGAAAAAAGGCGACACCCTGAGAACGGAAGATCTTTTATTATGCCGTCCAACTTCCCGACTAAAACCCGAAGACGTGAAATGGTTGGAGGGAAGCATGATAAAACAGGATATAGATGCATTTCATGCAATTGATAGAGATGTAGTGGAAAATGATGCAAGCCTCTAGTACCACAATTCACATAGATAAGAGTGATGTATTCAGAAGTCATCTTGTAGCTGTTCAATGCCGTTCTAATTCCATAAGGTTTTCCACCAATTCTGTAGGAATCAGGCAAGAATAATGAGAATATTATTTGTCGTATATGATAATGATTCGTATATACATCAGTTTCCTATGGGATTGGCCTATATTTCATCCGTCCTGTTGAGAGATGGGTATGACATTACAATTTATAATCAGGACATGCATCACTATCCCGACGAACATCTTACACAATATTTAAATGAAAATAAGTTTGATGTTGTTGGTATAAGCATAATTGCAGGATATTATCAGTATAAGAAATTGCTTACGATTTCAGAAGCGATAAACAAATCTAAAAACAGGCCAACGTACTTACTGGGTGGACATGGTCCCTCTCCGGAGCCGGAGTTCTTTCTTCAGAAAACAGAGGCGGACATAGCGATTATAGGAGAAGGAGAAGACACAATTAAAGAGCTTATGGATGCGCTGGCAAACAGCAAATCCTTAGGAGAATTGAAGGGGATAGCATATCGACAAGGAGATAAAGTGGTGGTAAATCAGAGAAGACCGCTGATTAAAGATGTTGACTCTATTCCTCATCCGGCGTGGAATTTGTTTCCAGTAGATTACCATAGGTTGATTAGAATTGGGCCTCATTCCCAGAAGACAGACTTTTTGATGCCTGTTATGTCAGGGAGAGGATGTACCTTTGAGTGTAATTTCTGTTATAGGATGGATACTGGTTTCAGACCCAGGTCTAACGAAGCTATTATTGAAGAAATAGAGATTTTAAAGAAAGATTACCGAATTAATTATATAGATTTTTTAGATGAGTTACTTATGACATCAGAAAAGAGAACTATTAGTTTGTGTGAAAGTTTTCTTAAGGCCAAATTAAATGTTAAATGGAAATGCAACGGCAGGTTGAATTATGCAAAAAAAGAGGTTTTGCAATTAATGAAGAGATCAGGGTGTACTTTCATTAATTATGGCATAGAGTCTATGGATAATACTGTATTAAAGAATATGAAAAAGGGACTGACGACAGAGCAGGTCTTCAAAGGCGTTGAAGCAACATTAGCGGCGGGGATAAGTCCAGGTCTAAATATTATATTCGGCAATATTGGAGAAAATAAAGAAGTATTAATGAAAGGAGTTGAATTCCTTCTAAAGTATGATGATGGTGCTCAACTGCGTACCATACGTCCGGTTACACCATACCCCGGATCGCCGTTGTATTATAATGCGATAGAGAAAGGTTTAATAGCGAATTGCGAGGATTTCTACGAGAATAAACATATTAACGCTGATTTAGTGGCTGTTAACTTTGCGGATATGAGTGATGACGAATTCCATCAGAGTCTTTTAGAGGCGAATACTATTTTACTGAAGAATTATTATAAAAATAAATTAAAGAATTCATTAAGAGAAGCCAAAGATCTTTACCAGAGGAAGAATGTGACATTCAGAGGTTTTAGGCAGACGTAATATGATGTTTTCGTAAAATGGTGATTGGTAATACAAACCCATATACTAATTTTCTTTCCGGCCTTGAGTTAAATAAAGCTACGGGTCATTAATCGTTAGTCATATTCTGTTTTTATAAGACACTATGCAGGATTGCCTGAAACTCGTAAATATTGGTGTACATTATGAATGAAGTCTATAAGACAACGGATGAGACAAAGGTACAAGATTACAGCATAGGAGGTGATGTAAACGAATACCTTGGAGAAATTCTAGATGATGCATTTAAAGATTATCGTAAAAAGTGGCAGAAGGCAAGAAGGCTTGAAAAATTGTATGACTTTCCTCTCTTTCTTGTCTTTGAAGATATGTTTCAGTGTAATCTTAAATGTATCATGTGTCTTCATTCCAGTAAGGACAATAAGTCCATAGAGTATGAGGGAAGGATGCCCTGGGAAATGTTTGTTAAAATGATGGAAGAAGCGTCAACCCATAAATGTCCTTCCATGACATTTGCAGGATATTGTGAACCCCTCCTGGATACCAGGCTTCCTGAAATGATCTCTTTAGCCAGGAAAGCGGGCATGGTTGATATTATGTTGAATACAAATGCTACTCTATTAACTGAAGAAATCGGTCAGGAATTAATAGAAAATGGATTAACCAGATTGCGAATTGGATTTGACGGGGTTACTGCAGAGACGTATGAAAAGATTAGGCGTGGTTCTAAATATGAAAAAGTGAGAAATAATGTTCTTAATTTCATCGCATTGAGAGACAAACTGAAATCTAAACTTCCTGTTGTTCGTATTAGTTGTGTGCATCTTTCAGTCAATGATCATGAAATAAAGGATTTTGTTCACTTCTGGAAGGAAAAGGCTGACTATGTTACAGTTCAAAAGTATAGGCCTCATGAATTGAAGAAGGTAGGTCCGGGTGAACAACATGGACATGAAGCAAGAGCTTCAGAAAATGTGAAATGCAGTGAACCGTGGGAGCGTTTGTTTATCAGAGGAAATGGCGATGTTTATATCTGCTGCCAGGCAAAATATGGGCCGAGAGTTGGAAACCTTAATGTAAATTCTCTCTCTGAGATTTGGAATTCTGATGTTGCTAATAACTTGCGAGGAGCAATATTAAAAGGAGATTGGGAAAGTATACCAACTTGTAAAGAGTGCATGATCCAATACCTATGTACTTCTAAATAGTTTCTTTTGAGCATATCATCCGTCATTCCCCTGGCAGGCTTATTATATGCTGTTATTATGTTCAATTAGAGTTATACACGAACTGCTATCAGAATGTTTAATAGTACGATAAGAATGTTATAAATTGATCTCTAGTAATCCAAATTTATTACTGATAAATCCGCCTAATTCTGGTGCACGCCAGGGAATCAAAGGTATTTATTATCCACTTGGAATTGGTTATATAGCTTTGATTCTCAGAAAGTACTTCAATATAAAAGTTCATGATTTCAATTATGATTTTTGTTTAGAATATGAATCATAAATCGCAGCTGAATATTTGTTTACTAGACATTACCAATGATTTCGTAGAAAGTAATATTAAATCAGTTCCTGTTGGTATTGGATATGTGGGCTCCTACTGTAAGCATAAGTTTAAGGATGATGTCAGCATAACCGCCTTCCGCTCTTTTGACCTTTTTTATGACAAAATAGTAAAGGTAAAACAGCCAGATATTGTGGGTCTTGGGTGTTATGACTGGAACTATAATCTTTCAAAGAAAATAGCTGCATTTATTAAAGAAAGATTTCCAGAATGTCTGATTGTGTTTGGTGGTCCCAGTATTATGTCTGATCCGGAAGATAATAGAAAATTATTATCAGAGAATCCTTTTATAGATTTGCTGGTCAGTAGCGATGGAGAATTCCCTTTTGCTAACATCATTCAATTGTTATTTGATTTTCGTGAAAAAGCTGATCGTATAAATATGATTAAGTCTAAACCCATTGATGGTGTAAGTGCTTTGAACGGAGGGAATATTGTGATGGGCAAGCCTTTTGATATTGTTAAGGATTTAAGCTCTCTGCCTTCACCTTACCTCACGGGATTTCTGGACGATTTTTTAGAAGACGTCCAATTAGTGCCAATCGTCCAAAATGTCAGAGGGTGTCCCTATACATGTAGTTTTTGTGTTTCAGGGAAACAGGTATCTAAGCTGCGAAGTTTCACTCTTGAACGAGTATCTGAAGAAATTGATTATATAAGATGCCATACAGAAAATAAGGTATTACGTTTCGCTGATGACAATTTCGGTATTGTCTCTGGTGATCTGGAAGTTGCCAAATATTTAAGACATTCATACGATGAATATAAATACCCGGTTGTTCTTAAAGTACCTACTGCTAAGAAAACTAATGACTTGACTCGCCAAATCACAAAAATATTAAAACCTTTAAATTTAATGAACATTTCGTTGCAGACTTTGACACCCTATGTTCTTAAAAATATCAAGCGACCTCACACATCCATGGAGGAAATCATTAGAAACCTGGAATTTGCCAGGAAAAATAATATTGCGACATGTACCGACTTGATTTTTGGACTTCCTGGTGAATCGTTAGAATCATTTAAAATGACTTTAGATAAAACTTTTGAGTTAAGGCTTGATTCTATAGCTTTAGGAGTTTTATGGCTCTTAAATGGTTCAGAGATTTCGTCTGATATGAGGGAGCAATATCAATATAAAGGCATGTATATGCTTAGCGAGAATGCCATTACATATAATGATTATATGTTTTCTATAGAGGTGGATGAGATTGCCGTTTCGTCGAAAGACTTCTCATTCGAAGACTGGAAGACAGCTTTACAATATGTATTCTTTGTGCAATTAATGGTTTATCATGGTTACGCCAAAGAGCTTCTTTGCCACTTCCTGACATTTGATATCAAACTTACAGATGTAATAACGGAATTGTTTAGCAACACGAAGAAATATCCAGTTATAAACAATGCATTCATAGAATATAGGAAACAATATATGGGTCTCTTGTATGAGAGAGAAGAAGATATTTATGAAGAAATTAAAAGTAAAATTGATAAGTACCATGAAAATAAAGAGAGTGTTGAGCTGATTGGGCAGAACAGAATAACTTACTTTTCTCTCACAAGGCTTATTTATGATGATTCAAGTTATGAAGTATTTGATGAGATCGCTAATGCTTCTCTTAATTTATATAAGGGTAATCAACTTGCTTTATTTAAAGAAACAACAGAACACGTAAAAAATTTAACCATCAAGCTGATAATTAACCCAAAAACCAATTTTGAAGATAAAATAGAATTCAATTCTCATTATAATTTGAAAGGTTGGATAGAAGATGGATTTACAAAACCGCTTTGGGACTATTTATTGCCAAATCATAAACCATTTTATTTGTGCCCACGTAACATTGAAACTGCTAGATATGCAATCAAAATGAATCAGGAGCATAAAAAAAGTAGTTTTTATTTTTTGCGATATACAAATTCATCTGATCGGCGTCGAGTTGTATATGAAAATTAGATGTGGTATATAATTGCCGCAAACGACAGTCTTTGTCGCGGGCTAACAACATGAAACAAAAAGAGGTTAAAATAATAGTTACAATAGGTCCTTCATCCTACAACAAGTCAATTATTAATAAGATGGATTTGGCAGGCGTGGATATATTACGTGTTAATCTTTCGCATACGTGTATTGGCGACCTTGAAGGGATTATCAATCAGCTTAGAGAGTGGACTGAAAAAACTATTTGTATTGATACAGAAGGGGCTCAGATCCGAACAGGAACCATTAGGGATAGCAGCGTTAAGGTTGATGCTCATGAGATTGTTGAGTTAGTTGACGCTGAAACCGTTGGTGACAAATCACATATACCTTTAACCCTGGAAGAACCTTGGAACATCTTACTGCCAGGAAGTGTGTTAAAGATTGATTTTAACCGTGTCATACTGCAGGTTATTAAAGTAGAAGGAAGAAAGGTAACAGGGAGGATTATCAGGTGGCTTTTGAACCGGAAGAGCTTAAAACAATGATAGAACAGATCAGGATGATACCGATACTAAAAGGATCCGGAGTAAAGAGTATAAGCGAGCCGGAGAAAAAGTGGAGACGTAATGGGCGTAAAAGTCTCATCTCCGCAAGGAGTATGAAAACGGGTGAGATAATACAAAGAGAAGATATTAAAATAATGCGACCAGGTACCGGATTTCATGTGCGGGACCTGAATCTATTGGTTGGTCGTACTTTAAAAAAGAATATCAGAGAAAATGAAATTATTCCTTTTGACGCTTTTTAATGGCAGTTTCTGAATCAGCAACAAATGATACCTATTATAATACTTCAGGCAAGAACCTCATCAAAAAGGCTTCCCGGTAAGGTCTTAAAGGAATTACAGGGCATTCCGATGTTGTCACATTC
>PBQF01000017.1 GCA_002724975.1 Parcubacteria group bacterium | reverse complement strand
TAACGTTAAACACACTAACCTTTAGAATGGTCGACGTACTTTTCATTTCTCCTAGTAACTCTCAGGAGGTTTACCAAGACCTTTCGGCTAGTTACGCTGCCATAGAACCTCCTACTTGGGCGTTGCTGCTAGCGCAGGCAGTCAGAGCCAAAGGTCATAGCGTAGCGATTTTAGACACTTATGCAGAGAACCTCTCCGACGAAGAGTCTTTCTCGAGGATAGAGCAACTCAACCCAAAGCTCATATGCTTTGTCGTCTACGGACAAAACGTTAGCGCTGGCGTTGTAAGCATGGGCGGTGCTGTCAGACTTAGCGAGTATCTAAAGACGAAAACGAAAACCCCCATATCTTACGTAGGTTCTTACGTTCAAGCCCTGCCTCTTAAAGTGCTCAAAGAAGAGGCTTCTATAGATTTTGTTTTTACAAACGAAGGAGTTAAAGCTCTTTTAAATGTATTATCCTTAGATGAAATTAGCGAAGAATCTTTATCTACGGTAAAAGGCATAGCTTTAAGAAAAAATAACGTTCCGCAATTTACACCCCCCGAAGCAGTAGTAGCTAACCTAGATGAAGATCTGCCGGGATACGCTTGGGACCTTCTCCCAGATTTAAAATTGTACCGCAGCCCCATGTGGCACGCTGAATATGATGAAAAATCGAGAACCCCTTATGCAGCTATACAAACTTCGCTAGGTTGCCGTTTTAATTGTGGATTCTGTATTATAAATATAATTAATAGAAACGACGAAAAAGAAACCGGAATAGCCGGGGACTACAGCAAGATGAGGCACTGGTCTCCTGAATTTATAATAAAAGAATTTGACAAACTCGCAGACCTAGGGATCTTTACGATCAAAATAACAGATGAACTGTTTTTGCTAAATAAAAACTTTTATGTTCCTATCTGTAAAATGCTTAGTGAAAAATGGTACAGAGACAAGCTTAAGCTTTGGGTCTACTCCAGAGTCGACACTGTTTCCAACCCCGAGACATTAAGCTTATTAAGAGATGCTGGAGTCAAATATATAGCTTTAGGGATAGAGTCTAGTAGTCGAGATATCCGGCTTGAAATATCAAAAGGCAAGTTTAAAGATGTAAAGATTAAAGAGGTCGTGGACCAAATTCACGAGGCGGGCATAGAAGTCATGGCGAACTACATGTTCGGACTACCCGGAGACACGGAGCAGAGCATGCGGGACACTCTAGATCTAAGCATAGAACTCTGCACTTCTGGCTGGAACGCTTATGCGGCCATGGCCCTACCCGGAAGCCAGCTTTACGCCGACGCCGTAGCTAAAGGCTACAAGCTTCCTAAAAATTATTCCGGCTATTCGTTTCATTCTTATGATACGATATGCAACCAAACTGATTCTTTGGAGCCTTGGCAAATCTTAAAGTTTAGAGATGAGGCTTTTAACGAATACCATTTAAACGAAAAATTTCTCGATAGAATAAAAAACAAATACGGACAAAAACAGGCAGACAACATTAAAGAAATGTGCGGCGTTAAACTTAAAAGGATACTGATAGACGAAGCCGCCTGCCGATTCGAGCACGATTATTTAGGAGACTAAAATGAACTTAAAAAATAAAAACGTACTAGTGACAGGAGGTACAGGCATGATTGGCTACGAGCTAGCATCAATGCTTTTAAACTCTTGTAAGAAACTGACAGTTGCATCAATAGAAGATGAAAACATTCTAGACCTAGATGTAGAGTATAAAAAATGCGACCTGAGACATTTTAACAACTGCAAGAAAGTTTGCGAGAACCAAGATATTGTTTTTCATATAGCTGGCGTTAAAGGTTCTCCTCAGATGGGAAAAACTAAACCATCAAGCTTTTTTGTCCCTATGCTTCAATTTAACACAAATCTCCTTGAAGCTGTTCAGCAGAGCAGTGTCGAGTGGTGTTTGTATACTAGTAGCGTAGGAGTTTACGGTGAATTTGATTCACCAGAAGATAAAATGTGGGACACCTTCCCTTCCGATAAAGATTGGTACGGAGGTTGGGCCAAGAGAGTTGGAGAAATGCAGATTAGTGCTTATAATATTGAAAACAAAAGAGATAGATATAGTATAATAAGACCGGCTAATGTTTATGGCAAAAGAGACAATTTTGACCCAGAAACAGGCATGGTCATACCCTCTTTAATATCAAGAATAGAAAATGGAGACCCTGAATTAACGGTCTGGGGAGATGGAACCCCCATTAGAGATTTTATATTTGCTAAAGACGTGGCTTCAATTTGTAAATTTGCAGTAGAGCAAGAAATAAGTGACCCATTAAATGCAGGTACGGGATCAGGCGTATCCATAAAAGACCTTGTTGATACAATTTTGAAATATACAAAAAACAAACCTACTGTAAAATGGGACACCACAAAACCTTCCGGAGACCAAAAAAGGGTTCTGAACGTAGAAAGACTTAAATCTTTAGGGTTTGAAAATTTTACAAAATTAGACGACGCATTGACAGAAATTGTACAATGGTATCACGATAACAAAAACTTTTCTAAAAGCAGATACAACTCATTTAAATAATTATGACAGACTTAAAAGGAAAAAAGGTTTTAGTCACAGGGGCTGGAGGATTCATAGGAATAACCGTTGTTAAAAAACTCCTAGAGACAGAAGTAGACAGAGTGTTTGCGCAAGTTAAAAACCTCAGACCCTACTACTACGACGATATACTAAATTCTCCAAGAGTTACTATAGTAGAGTCAGATCTGACTATCCCAGACCAGCCAAGTCTCGTATTAGAAAACTGCAAGCCCGACTATGTAATTGTATCTAATGCGGTATCTTTCGGAGCTAAATTCATACAAGAGAATCCCTTAGCTTTAATTAATTCTAACACTATAATGAACGTAAACTTGTTTAGCGCGTGTCACGAGCATAGAGTTAGCAAGATAGTCTATTACGGCAGTACAACTGGATATCCTGATTTAGAAAAAAACCTAGAAGAAGAGGACATGTTTAAAGGCGACCCCTTTGAAAAGTATTTTAGTGTTGGATGGATGAAGCGCTATAGCGAAATATTACTAAGGCTGTATAGCGAAAAATTAAAATCAATGGACTGCACTGTTCTTAGGCTGACAAATGTCTATGGGCCGTACGATAAATATGATTTAAATACTTCTCATTTTACTCCAGCGATGATTAGGAAATTTTGCGAGGGCATGTTTCCCTTGGAGGTTTGGGGTACTGGAGAAGATTCTAGAGACCTTATCTACTCTGAAGATGTCGCAGACATAACTATCAAATCTTTATCTCTGTCTGGGTTTAACGCTATAAACGTGGGTAGCGGTAAAAATTATACAGTTAATGAAGTAATTGAAAAACTCGAGCAGGCTCTTGGCGTAAATCCTGAAAAAATTTACCAAGAAGACAAGCCTACGATGATCAGCAAACGTTCTGTCTGCTTAACTAAACTAAAAACTCTCCTAGGCGTTGATTCAGATAACCTAACTTCTCTTGAAAAAGGATTAGACATTACCACTAATTGGTACAATAATAACAAGGGGAGTATTTATAGATGAATGAAAAACCTGAGATCGCCATCGATATGAAAAAGAATATTCGCAAAATACTAATTACAGGCATAACCGGAAGCGGAGGTAGTTATTTAGCTGATTACATTTTTAATAATAAAAAAGATGTATCCTTAGAAGGCACGTCAAGAAGCATAAATCCTCACGGCCATAAAAACTTAAAAAACCTAGATAAGAGTGTAAAGATATATAATTGCGACCTAACTGACTTCTCCTCTTGCTATAGAGCTATAAACGAAAGCAGACCAGATACTATATTTCATCTAGCTTCTATTGCAAATGTTAGAGAGTCTTTTTTAAATCCTATAGCCACGGTAAATAACAACGTAAACATTACTTTAAACCTTTTAGAAACCCTAAGGATGCTAAAAGACAATGACGGCTATAATCCCTTGTTAATTCTTTGTAGCAGTTCCGAAGTTTACGGAATCGTTGAGAAACAAAACAACCCAATAACAGAAGATACGCCTTTGAACCCAGTAAACCCATACTCAGCCTCAAAACTAATGCAGGACAGCTTGGGTCATGTTTATTCAAAATCTTACAGCTTAAGAGTTATAAGAACTAGAATGTTTTCTTATTTGAATGCCAGAAGGAGGGATTTATTTTCAACCTCTTTTGCTATGCAGGCTTTTGAAATAGCAAACGGAAAACGCGACAAGCTACTTCATGGAAACCTAGAATCAGAAAGAACAATAATTGATATTAGGGACGCTGTCGAAGCTTATTGGATATGCGCAGAAAAAGGAAGAGAAGGCGAAATATATAATATAGGAGGCACGGAATCAATTTCAGTTGGAAAATTTCTCGAAATAATCAAAAGCAAATTTGATCAAGATATACATAGCGAAATATGCAGCTCTCTTGTAAGACCTACTGATATTCCAATTCAAAGGCCTGATCACTCTAAATTCACAAGTCACACTGGCTGGAAACCTAAATATTCCCTTAATGAAGCGATAGGTTATTTTTTAAATGAAGTGGGCCAAAACTATAAACAACTAACGTGAAGATGGAAAATACAAAGACAAGTGAAAAACCCGAGATAAGCATACTTTTACCAGCAATAAGGGTAAACGAATGGGTAAGAGTTTACGATTCCTTATCCCAAGCAACTAAAAGAAATTTTGAATTAATTATAGTTGGGCCTTTTGCGCTACCGGAAAATCTACAAAAAGTCACTAACATAAAGTATTGCAAAGACTTCGGTTGCCCTACTAGGGCTTCATCTATTGCCAGCTTAATGGCAGAAGGAGAATTAATTAGTTGGTTTACTGATGACGGCACATATAACGCGGGCTCTCTGGATCTAGTCATAGACGAGTTAAGAGAAATGGGCGAAGACGAAAAGAATATTGTTACTTCAAAGTACGGAGAAGGCAACCATAATGACCCAGCTCATGCTTCTGACGAATATTGGACGCTTAACTACCATCCCGCCATCAGCTCCCCGTTCGCCCCAGATCACTGGATAACTTTTAATACAGCCATAATGTACAGGTCTTACTACGAAAAACTAGGAGGCGTTGATTGCGAGTTTGAGCACGTAGCTATAGCTGATGCTGACTTAGCCTACAGAGCGTATCAAGACGGAGCGAACGTTAAGATGGTTAACGTCAAGACTTATCATTGCGCGCACGGCCAGCCCGACCACCAACCAATCGCAGAATGCCATGTAAAGAACGACGAACCTTTAATCCACTCTAAATACAGAGACCCCAACTGGAGGGACAACGTTAAGATTAGCATAGATATAAACAACTGGAAAAAAGCATCATCCGTATGGGAAAGAAGATTTAAGAGGCTATAACCATGAAGCACTCTTTAATGTCAGATAACATCAGCAAAGGAGACTTAAACGTTTTAGTTGATTTTTTATCCCAAGACCCCCAACCCATACTAACCAACAATAAAAAAGTTAGGCAGTTTGAGGAAGAGTGGGGGAGCTGGCTGGGCATGCCAAATAACTTAATGGTGAACTCTGGTTCTTCTGCGAACCAAATTACTTTTCTTGCTCTTAGGCAAATGTTACCCGAAGGAGCAGAAGTTATAGTTCCGCCTATTACTTGGGTGTCTGATATCTCTGCGGTTTTACAAAACGGCTTTACTCCTGTCTTCTGCGATATCAACCCAAAGACTCTCGCGATAGACGAAGACGACCTATTAGATAAAATTACTAGAAAAACTAAGGTTGTATTTCTGACTCATGTACTAGGGTACAACGGTCTGACAGATAAAATCCTTAAACTTTGCGAAGACAACGACTTGATCTTAGTAGAAGATGTCTGTGAGTCTCACGGCGCAACTTTTAAAGGTCAAAAGGTTGGCACTTTTGGCGAGATATCAAATTTCTCTTACTATTACGCTCATCATATGACTTCCATTGAAGGCGGAATGGTGAGCACTACTGATCCTGAGATTTACCAATTATGTAGAATGTTTCGTTCTCACGGGATGCTTAGAGAAGCAACAGACGACGCGATAAAACAAGAATATATAAATGAGTACCCAGACTTAAACTCTGATTTTATCTTTACAGAAGCAGCATACAATTTTAGAAGTACAGAAATAAACGCCGTGCTTGCACACAACCAACTTAAAAGATTAGACGGCAACAATAAACGTAGAAACGAAAATCATTATACTTTTATAAATAATTTAAATTCAGAAAGATTCAGAACGGATTTAAACCATGAAGGCAATTCAAACTATGCCTTTACTCCTATCTTAAACGAGCCTGATTTTGCTTTAAGAGACAAAACAGAAGAGAGGCTAAATAAATACGGCATAGAGTTCAGGAGAGGCCTCTCTGGCGGAGGCAGTCAGATCCGTCAGCCCTATATAGAAAAGTATATAAAAAACTTTAACATTAAGATTAACGGAATATATAGAGCTCCCAATCCATTAGATTACCCAAAGGCAGACCACTGCCACCACTTTGGGTGGTACATCGGAAACTACCCAGATCTCGAAGAATCTAAAATTAAACATATAACAGAAATATTAAATGAAGATTAATCTTACTACGCAAGATTTAATATCATTTGAGGAAGAAGTAGCGGAGTGCTTTAATAGCGGGAAAATTCGTGCGCCTATTCATTTATATAATGGGAACGAAGACAAAATTATTAAAATATTTGAGAAAGTAAATAAGGAAGACTATATCTTTTGTTCTTGGAGAAGTCATTATCAATGCTTGCTTAAAGGAGTCCCTAGAGAAACCCTTAAGAAAGATATTCTCGCGGGAAAATCTATCACTTTATGCTACCCAGAGTATAATATTTTTTCTTCTGCAATAGTTACTGGAAGCATTCCTATAGCGAACGGTAGAGCTTTGGCTGAAAAACGTAAAGGGTCTGACTCTCACGTTTGGTGCTTCGTGGGAGACATGTCGTCCGAAACTGGATCGTTTCACGAGAACGTAAAATACTCCGTCAACCACGATCTTCCAATCACTTGGGTCGTAGAGGACAATGGTAAAAGCGTCTGCACTGACACCAGAAAAACTTGGAACACGGACAACCTGTCTTACGAAGAGTTTAATCTCCTCCAGTCTAGAGAAAAAGTTATATATTATAAATACGAGACCAAATACCCTCACGCTGGCGCGGGAAAAAGGATACAGTTTTAATGAAATATTTTGACGAATTAAAAAGGTCGATGGACTGGCTCGCGGGGAAACCCGACACCTTGTTCCTAGGTCAAGCTGTGGCAGCCGCAGGTACAGGCATGAGTAACACCCTAAAGGATGTCCCCCAAGAAAAGCTTTTAGAGTTCCCGGTCTGCGAAGATATGCAAATGGGATTCGCAAATGGGCTTTCCCTAGCCGGAGACTGTGTTCCGATTTCCATTTTTCCTAGGTGGAACTTTCTACTCCTAGCCACAAACCAAATTGTAAATCATTTAGATAAAATACCGGCGATGTCCGAATACAAACCTAAGGTTATCATAAGGACGGCTATCGGCTCGGAAAGACCCATTCACCCGCAGCACCAACATGTCGGAGACTATACAGAAGCCTTTAGAAGCATGACTACGAATATAGAGGTCGTTAGACTGGACGAGCCAGAACAAATTTTCGAATCTTATCAAAAATCCTATGAAAGAGAAGACAATAAATCTACGATTCTCGTAGAATGGGGAGACTATTATAATGAAAAATAAAGACAAGGTAGATATTAGCTTTATAATGCCCCCTAAAATAACTTTTAATGTTCTATGCACCTATCTATAGTAATTCCAAGCATAAACCCAGATCGCTGGAAAAACATATTTAATCAAGTTAAAAATTCTGTAGGTAGTTATAATTTTGATGTTATCTGTTCTGGCCC
>PBQF01000016.1 GCA_002724975.1 Parcubacteria group bacterium | reverse complement strand
ATTATAAGAGTTGTTGATTATTACGTAGGGATTCCCACATGTTTTGTTATAGGCATACTAGATAAATTCCTGAATGTGTTTAGAAAGAGTGTTGTTACCGCAAATCCAGAAAAGATATTACTGATAAAAACATGGGGAATGGGAAATATTGTCTTAATGCTTCCCACTATGAAAGCTGTCAGGGAAAAATATCCTGACGCTCAGATTTATTTCTTCAGTCTGAAAAATAATAGAGATATTCTGGAGGGTAACCCGTATATGGATAGTTTTTTTTCGCTTGATATGGATGGTCTGCGAATCTTTATTTCAAGTGTTATTGAAAACATCAGACTTTTAAGGAAAGAAAATATAGACTGCATCCTGGATTTTGACCAGTTTGCAAGATTTACGGCACTATTATCATTTGTGATTGGAATTGGAAAGAGACGGATAGGTTTTGATACTAGGGGGCAGGGAAAGAGATATGTTTTTACGGATCTGGTTGATTATAACAATACCCAGCATATGAGTAAAACATTTTACGATTTGGCAAGGGTTATTGGTATTGCGGAAGAAGATTATCAGTCAGTTAAGGTTCCTTATTCGGGAGATGATTTGTTTTTTGTCAATGGTTTCCTGAAAACCCATGGAATTGATACTCAAAAGGACATTCTTATTGGCATACATATTGGATGTGGTCCAAACTTTCCCAACCGGCGCTGGTCTTGTGAGAAATATGCACAGCTGGCTGACAGGATGATTGAAGAATTCAATGTTAAGGTTTATTTTACCGGAACCAGAAGTGAGACGGACATTGTTCAGAATACCATAAGTCTTATGGATAATAAAGCTGTTGATGCTAGCGGCAGGCTTTCGATAAAACAGATGGCCGTGATCATTGAGGAAAGTGACATCTTCTTTTCAAGTGATACGGGTCCTTTGCATATTGCATCTGCGATGGGTACTACTGTGGTAGGATTCTTTGGTCCGAATACACCTCTGCTGTATGGTCCTCTCGGAGATAAGAATATTGTCTATTATAAGGGACTTCCCTGTTCACCATGTATTACCAACTATAATGCAAAGAAGAGTGATTGCCAGGATCCAATCTGTATAACATCGATAGAGGTTGATGAAGTTTATGATGATGTGGTAAAGAGAATTCTTAGTGAGAATTTAAAGAGATGAAATCCCTATTATATCTGGCAAACAATATAATTCGTTCTAATTTCAGTAGGATGAATTATCCGTTCAAACTTACCTTCATCGTGACTAACCAGTGCAATCTAAGATGTAAGATGTGCAATATCTGGAGTAAGAATGGTTCTGAGCCAGAGCTCACAACCGGAGAGATTGAAAGGATTCTCAAACGTAATGATTTCTTTTCCTGGGTGAACATAAGTGGTGGTGAGATTTTTCTGAGACCGGACATTGTAGACATAATAAAGACTGTTCTCGCTACAAACAAGAATCTCTATCTCCTGGATTTTCCGACAAACGGGTTTATGACAGACACTATATTGCAAAGTGTGTCCAAGATACTCAAATACCGTCCTGAAAGACTCATGATTACTGTTAGCCTGGACGGACCGTTGGAGCTTCATAATGAGCTGAGAGGAAGCAGGGAATCATGGCAGCGAGTTGTCGAAACGTTTACGGACCTTCGTAAACTTGGAGAGAAGAACAGAAATATGCATGTCTACTTTGGTTTTACAATTATGCCGCAGAATATGAAGATGTTGAATGATGCATTTCTTGCCGTTAAGTCAAGAGTTCCAGATATCACACATGACGATTTTCATATCAATATTGCCCACGATTCAGAGCATTACTATGAGAATAAGGACCAGGGTTTTTGTGCTGAAAGTGAAGCGCTGGAATACCTGAGAGATTTTGTAAAACACAGAAGGTTTTCTCTTCACCCAACATATGTTCTTGAGAGGAAATATCAGAAATTATGCAGTGATTATTTTCATAACAAGAAAATTCCTATGGTTTGTAAGGCCCTCTCGTCATCATGCTTCCTGGATCCCTATGGAAATGTTTTTCCGTGCAGCATTTATGACAAAAAGATTGGAAACCTGAAAGAGTATAATTTTGATATAAAAAAACTTTGGAATTCGGAGATGGCAATACAGGTGCAGAAAGAAATTGAGCATGGCAATTGCCCTCAGTGCTGGACACCATGTGAAGCGTATCAGACGCTTCTGGACAATCTCAGGAGCTGGTGGTGATATATGGCTAGAATAATCTTTGTACAGAGATTGTGGTATGAGTATCCCGGGGTAGAAATACTATCTGCCTGTCTTAAAGAGTCAGGGCATAGTGTTGATGTTGTAATTGGAGAGAAAATATCACAATTTGGTAGCGTATTTGAGGATACCGATATCATAGCATTCTCTGTTATGACCGGGTTTCAAGGATGGGCTCTTTCTCTGGGTAGACAGCTTAAGGAAAAGTACAATTCATGCATTGTCTTTGGTGGTCCGCATCCGACGTATTTTCCGGAGATAGTTAATGGGGATGGGGTTGATGTGATTTGCAGGGGAGAAGGCGAAGGGGCCCTACTAGACCTGGCTGAAAGGCTGAGTATAAATGAAGGGTTTACTGATATTCCTAATCTTTGGGTTAAGCATAATGGCAAGATATTCAAAAATGGGTTAAGACCATTGATAGATGATCTCGATAGTCTTCCATTTCCGGATAGAGAGATTTATTATGACAAATATCCTTTTGTAGGCAGGAACAGTCACAGGGCATTTATGGCAGGGAGGGGCTGTCCGTATGGATGTTCATTCTGCTTTAATGTCCAGTTAAAACAGATGTATAAAGACAAGGGAAAGTATGTCAGAATGAGGAGTCCGGGGAATGTTCTAGAAGAGATTGAGAGTGTAAAGGGTAAATATCTGACGGAGAAAATCTTCTTTCATGATGATACATTTGTCTTAAATTATAAGTGGTTACGGGAATTTCTACGAATGTATACTGAACAGATCCGACTTCCATTTTTCTGTCAGGCAAGGGCAGATACATTTACAGAGGAACTGATAAAGGACTTGAAAATGGCTGGTTGTCAATCGGTGTTCTTTGCAATTGAGAGTGGTGATGAGACTATTCGCAGGAAGGTATTAAATAAACCTATCAGTAATGAAAAAATTATAAAGAGTGCAAGATGGCTAAAGGAAAATGGCATAAAGATCTCTACTTATAATATGCTGGGAATACCGGGTGAAAGGGTAGAGCAGGCATTAAAGACTGTAGAGCTTAATATGGCCATAAAAGCGGATTATCCGCGTTGTTCATTTCTGACACCGTATCCGGGAACACAGATAGCGGAGCTTGCCAGAGAGCAGAACAGTATGTCCAAGGATGCTGAATTTGAAATAAATTCTAATTCACAGCAAAGTGAGATGTTTATGGCTACTACGGAAGGAAGAGAACTTAAAAATCTTCATTCCCTATTTCAAACGGCAATCCTGTTTCCATGGACTTATCCATTGGTAAAAAGACTCATCAGACTTCCCTTTGGGTTGGTATTTAAATTGTGGTGGGCCATTATATATTTTCTGGTCTTTACAAAGAGTGAGGGGAGAAGCATGAAGGTAATGCTTATATTTGCCCTGCGCAATTTCAAGGTAAGTGTATGGGAAACGAAGAAGAAAGCGTAAGTTCTATGCAGGTTAATAGAAGCGGGAAGGCGGAAATAATCTGGCCGATAGCAGGGTTTCTGGTCATAACTGTTTTTGTGTTTAGAAAGGTAATCTTTTCCGGTTTTGTGTCTATCCCAGATGGTGGTGATGCTTACATTTGTATTTACTCGTGGAGTCATTATTTCATATGGGCAATTAAACAGGGTACATTTCCGCTCTGGGTTTCTCTAAATCTATGTGGCCATCCATTTGGAACGGAAGCCCCCAGTAATTTTAATATATTAAACATATTAAGTTTTTTCTCTCACCCTAACCTTGCTTGGAATATAAGGAGCATGCTTTGTATGTTTCTTGCCGGGTATTTTACGTTTCTGTTTGCTAGGTCACTAAAAATAACAACATATAGTTCATTCGTCTGCGGGCTGGTTTTTATGTTTACAGACAGTGTTGCGGTAGAGCATCTACATATAATTTCTTTCATGATTCCTCTTATGCTGCTGGTTTTAGATAAGGCCATAAACAGAAAGAGCTATAGATGGATATCTTTGGCAAGTATACTCATTACAATATTTTATCTGAATTCTAATCCTCAGCATGTTGTTTATGTTTTTCCGTTCTGCTGTGCCTATATGATCTTCAGATATTTTAGTATGAGTGAAAGGTATAGCCTTAAATATTTTCTGTTAATCGCAGGGGTATTTTTATTGTTAACGGTTGGTCTGTCTTCATTACAGATTTTAAGAACGTTGGAAATTTCAGGTGATCCGCAAAGAGCTTTTATAGAGAGTTGGTATTTTGTGTTGTTACCTACACATCTTATTACGGTAATCTTTCCTTTCTTCTATGAATCACCATTCAGGTTGGATGAACATAATTTCTTTTTCGGAAGGATAACTTTGGAGATAGCTAAAAAGATGCCTGCAATATTAGGAATGCCTTTCGTAATCCCATCAGCTCCATATCTAGGTGTGATACCTTTTATACTGGGTATAATTGCCTTTTTAAAGGGAAGAAAAAACCCAAGTGTGAGATTCTTCGGCTGGTCAGTTATAATAGTTACAATATATGTAAGTACCTCATTCTTGTCTCATATGGTAATCAGGCATATTCCAATATTAAAACAGATGGTTTATATACAGAGAAGCTATGCAATATATGCGTTTTCAATGGCTGTATTAGTTGGTTATGGGATAGATCATTTATTATGCGAGGGTAAGAGTTTTTTGCGTCCGATGGTGAGATATATTAATAAAGTAAGCCTTCTAATTATAACTATTCTTGGTGTTGCGATGGGTATTTCCTATACCTTTCTGGTGTGGAATAAGGAACTATTGGTCAGAGTAGGAAATGAGTATGTGGATAAATATGTTATAGGCAACCCTCTTTATATTGCCCCTGAACAGATCTATCGTTTAAGAATAGAGCAGATATTTGATTTTTTATGTTCATGGACAAACGTATTAGGTCCTTCATTTTATATATCAGCCATAATCGTTGCTTCTTCTGCACTACTTCTTTACCTGTATGCTCTTGATTTAATAGGGAAAAGGACGTTCAAAATAGTTATTATCTTTGTCATATTGAGTGACCTTTATATTATTAAGTCATATAACTTCTATTTCCTTCCCAATGAAGATATTTCGCCTAAAGTGGAAGCTGCTGAATTCTTAACTAATCAACCTGGAATATTTCGTGTTATGCCGTTGGATGATCCTCGCGACTTTTCAAAACCCATGAAGAAAAAGACATTCCTGGAACCTAATACTAACTTATTTTATGGAATAAGTAGTCCCGAAGGTGCATATTCGCTTACAATGAGAAGATATGGATTGTTAATGCGGGCATTGCAGAAAGGTACAGATCACAAATATGTTGGCATCATTAGTCATTATGTGGAACTACAACAACATATTGCTAATTTGATGAATATTAAGTATGTAGTAACTTCAAAAGGCAGGGTGTTGAAAAGACCTTTCAGGCTTGTATATATGGATAAAGAATATAGGGTTTATGAAAATATGGAAGCATATCCTCGTGCGTTTGCAGTACATAGGGGTCTGACATTAAACAGGGAGGAAGATGTCCTGGCAGCCTTGAAGGATAACAGTGTGCCTTTGGATAAAGTTGTTATCTTGGAAGATGATTCTATGGAAAATCTTAATCTGCCAGTATCGAACGAAACTGTATATTCTCATGTAAGTATTGAGGAGTATAGACCACACTCTGTAGTCGTAAATGTGGATATGAAGGCTAATGGTTACCTGGTCTTGACTGATTGCTATTTTCCGGGTTGGAGGGTGTATGTTGATGGTGAGCGAAGCAAAATTTACAAGGCTGATTATATATTCAGGGCAGTAGCGCTTCAAAAAGGTGAACATAAATTGCATTTTGTCTATAAGCCCTTTTCTGTTAGGCTTGGCTTGGTATTAATTGCTTTAAGCTTTTCGTTAATAGTTTGTATTTTTATAAAGACGCGTAGGAAAAGATAAGATGAATAAATCACGGTTACTTTTAATTCGTCCAAATTCATCCATAGAGATTGCTCCTCCTCCATTAGGACTGATGTATATAGCTTCTTATTTGAGGAATAAACAGGACGAATTTGATATAAAAATTCTCGATTCACGCGTAAAAGACTTGTCCTTTGAAGAAATTGAGGAGTGTATAAAAGATTGTCAGCCTGAGTATATTGGGATTACCAGCATGCATGTAGATTCTCCGGAATTACATAAAGTTGCTCAGATATCTAAGAGTGTAATGAAAGATCCTGTAGTAATTGCGGGAGGGCCGTATCCAACAAGCGGTTACAAGCAGGTGATGGAAGATTCAAACATTGATTTTTGTGTGGTAGGTGAGGGGGAGATTCCTTTTGCAGAGTTGATGAAGGCATTAAGATATGGGCTGGATTATGAGAATATCAGGGATGTGGCATTCAGAATTGACGGTGAAATGGTCTATAACGGTTCCAGAGAACTTATATCAGACTTGGATAGTATTCCTATTCCTGCATGGGAACTTATTGAAATGAACGACTATTTCTATGGAAAGAAAAGGTCGTTAGAAAATCCTGTACAGATACACAAAAGAGCTGTGTCCGTAATTTCCTCACGTGGTTGTCCGTACGGGTGTACCTATTGTCACAATATATTTGGGAAGAAGTTTCGCGCGAGAAGTCCCGAGAATGTGATAAAAGAACTGAAGTATCTGGTGGATAAATATAGTATTCAGGAGATAGAATTTCTGGATGATACCTTTAATTATGACAAAGAGAGAGCGTGTGGGATATGCGACCTTATAATTGAGGAAAAATTGAAATTGGGGATCTGTTTTTCAAATGGACTACGAGCGGACCGTATGGACGAGGAGTTGATCATTAAACTGAAACAGGCAGGTACCTATCGTATAAATTATGGGATAGAGAGTACATCAGCAAGAATGCAGAAGTCCATGGGGAAGAAATTAAATCTGATACATGCAAAGGATATAATTGAGAAAACGTTCAGGCATAAGATTCTCTGCGGGGCATTCTTTATGATAGGATTTCCTACTGAGACAGAAGATGAGATACTGGAAACTATACGTTTTGCGGCCGAATCAAAGCTTCACACAGCCGTTTTTAATATTGTTACTCCCTTTCCGGGTACCAGGCTTTATAAACAGGCAGAAGAGATGGGGAGCAATGTTGGTAAGTCATTTTCAACCGTAGGAAAAGTAAGCGTAAACATGAGTGCTGTTTCGAATGAAAAACTGGCAAAACTAAGAGTTATAGCATACAGAAGATTTTATTTTAATGTTACCAGGTGTTGGCGGCTCTTTGTTCGTGTTCCGAGGAAGCTTATACTTTTTAAGAATTTTATTGAGGTGGCAAGGGTGTCTTTGCTTAAGAAAGAGCTTTATGGATAATAACTTTGTTGATTCCGTTTCTGGGCTGAAGATTCGTCTGAAAGTTTCAAGTGTTGAGGTATGTTAATAAGTAAATTCTTTGAAATGATGAAGGTTGTAGAGGGTTGCTCGAAAGCATGGTGGCTTTAAATTGAAATATTTCAAAGAATATCTTGATTACAAAATAATTAAGAATATGAAAAAATATGATTTCAAGTCTCCTGTGCTTGAAGCAGGATGTGGAACAGGTGAGACGTTAGAGCTTGTTTCAAAATATTATGATATTAAGGGTATAGACTTGTCTGAAGAGGCTATATCAATTTGTAAAAAGAAAGAAGTGAATGCTCAAAGGGCAAATATAGTCGATGTCAAAGAGAAATTTAATTCTATAATCAGTATTGATGTAGTAGAACATATAGAAGATGATCTCACGGCCGTAAAGCATTTTTACAAAAGTTTGAATAAGGATGGAAAACTATTTATACTTGTTCCTTCCGGAAGGATGATGAAGGACGATATCGGTTATGGTCACTATAGAAGATATTCGAAGGATGCAATAAAAAGTTTGTTAGAGGAGTGCAATTTTAGAATTGAGTTTGTGGAGATGTTTGGTTTCCCAGTATTGTATTATGCAAGGATCCTTATGAACTACTTATACAAATTGAAGGGTAGAGATGAAGGAATACTTGAGGAGGGTTTGCTTGATGAGAATACTCTCAGGAGCTCCTATGAGCATCCATATGATAATACGATCTTTGGTCGGATACTGGAAACTCTGCCAATCACAAGACTGTTGTCAAAGCTTTTGCTTTTTCAGAATATGTTTGCAAGTGGCAATAAAGGCTTTGCTGTGATTGTGGTTGCCAGTAAATCGTAATGAACTTTGCGGTGTCTATTATACGTGCTAATTAAAAGGCTAAATGGTAAAAGCTATAATAATCAAGGGTGGCATTTGAACTCACATATAATGCACTTATGAAGCTAAATAAACAACTTCTATAACTATGTTCGAGTGGCAATAATTTTATCCCCTTATCGGGGCTAATCCAAAGCCACCTGTATTGCGGGTGGATACTTTAATTGTTTTCACTTGACGT
>PBQF01000015.1 GCA_002724975.1 Parcubacteria group bacterium | reverse complement strand
TGCCCCTTCTCCAAAAGATGCCTGACTAATGGAATGCCTATAAATCCAGAACCTCCGGTTACAAATACTTTCATCAAGAATCCGGAATGAAATTTTGTTTATAAATTTAACTCTAATTTTTTCATACCTTAACTTAAAATTTAGAAATCCAAATCTGACAAATATTTTTAGCAACATTTATAACTCTAGGTTAATTTTCCAACAGCATGAAAATCGTCCACATAATGGGTTATTTTGTGCCTGAACTTGGCTATCAGGAATACTACTTGGCAAAAGCCCATAAGAAAATGGGGCATGATGTTTATGTTGTGGCTTCTGATATGATTTATCCCTTCTCAAATATTAAAAAAATGTTTAAAGATATCGGGAAAAATATCAAAAACAGAAAAAGAAAGCCTGGTTTTGAGGTTATTGATGGGCTAAAAGTGTATTGGATGCCCCATATAGTAGAATATACTGATTTTATATTATGCAGAAATGTTGGAAAAGTTCTTGAAAAAATCAAGCCGGATATTGTATTTGCACATGAAAGCAGGCAGGGCATGACCTGCCAGGCAGCACCATATAAAGAAAAACTAGGCTTTAAATTAATCGTAGACCAGCATGACAATTACCATGAGATGCCTGGTAAAATTAAGAATTTTTTGAGGGCTACAGACTATTTTGGATTCAGAAAGCACCTCATTGACTACAATTTCAGAAAATCTGACAGGATTGTAGCTGTTACAAAGCGTACAAAAGAGTTTCTGTTAAAAACCCACAAGATAAGTCCAAGAAAAATTGAAGTTATAGAATTGGGTGTTGACACTGACCTATACAATTATAAAAAAAAGGGAGCAATTGACTTAAGGAAAAAATTAGGCATTAAAAACAATGAGATAGTTTTGATATTTTCAGGCATAATATTCAGCAGGAAAAACATTGAGCTTCTAATAAACGCTTTCTATGAGATTTATAATGATTATAATTTGAGGCTTATCATTGTTGGGGATGGTGAAAAAGGTTATATGCAGGAATTAAAGCAGCTTGCAAGGGATTTAAAATTGGGCAATAAAATAATTTTTTCCGGATTTGTAAAGAAAGAAAAATTGCCTGTTTATTATAGTGCGGCAGATATAGGCGTATGGCCTGGAAACAATTCTGTTTCAATTATAGAAGCAATGGCATGCAGGCTCCCGATTATCATGGCACATATGCAGCTGCCCCATCTAGTTTCGCATAACAACGGCTTTAAATTCCTATTAAACGATAAAAAAAACATGAAACAGTGCTTAATAAAGCTTATAAAGAATAAACAGTTAAGGGATAGAATGGGGAATAACTCTCTGAAAGCCGTATCAAAATATTATAGTTATAGTATAGCAGGGAGAAAATTTCTTGAAGCAGCAAAATAGGATTTAAAAAAAATAAAAATCAGATGAAAAAAATGATGAAAATAGCATCCATAATCGGTGCAAGGCCGCAGTTAATAAAATTGGCTCCTCTTTCAAAGGAATTGAGAAAATACCACAAAGAGATAATAATCCATACTGGGCAGCATTATGACAAAAAAATGTCTGGTCTTTTTTTTAAGGAATTAGATATACCTCAGCCCGATTACAATCTCGAAGTTGGATCCGGAAGCCATGGCTATCAAACCGGAGAGATGATAACAAGGATAGAAAAAGTACTGATAAAAGAAAAGCCGGATTTGGCCATAGTATATGGAGATACAAACTCAACACTTTCTGGAGCTTTGGCAGCTGCAAAATTGAATATAAAAACAGCCCACGTAGAGGCAGGCTTGAGAGAATTTGACAAGTCAATCCCTGAAGAGATAAATAAAATTGTTTCAGACCATACTTCCGATATCTTGTTCTGCCCTTCTGGTCTAGGTGTAAAAAATCTTGCAAAAGAAGGAATCACAACTAAGGTTTACAATGTAGGAGATATTACTCTTGATTTGGCAAAAAGAATTTCAACCAATACTAATTTAGAAAAAAGCATATTAAAAAAATACAATCTGAAAAAAAGGGATTTCTGCTATATGACCATGCACCGGGAAAAAAATACCGGGCAGAAAAAAAGGTTAAGCAATATAGTATCGGCTCTGGAAAACATATCTAAAACTATAATTTTTCCAATGCATCCAAGAACTGCAAAGGCCTTGAAGAAGTATAAATTATGGGGCAGAATAAATCAAATAAAATCATTGAAAATAGTGCCTCCGATAGGCTATCAAGAATCCATCATGCTTATTAAAAATGCCGGGAAAACTATTACAGATTCCGGAGGCGTAATAAAAGAGTCATATTTCCTGAAAACCCCTGCAGTGATTATAGATGACACAACAGAATGGACTGAAACTATTGAGGATGGTTGGAATATAATTGCGGGTGCTGATAAGAATAAAATCATCAAGTATGTAAATAAAGCTGTAAAGCCTAAGAGACATCGTGAAGTGTATGGAAACGGTAAAAGCGCACAAAAAATTATAAGAATACTCAATAATTATTTGAGTGAAAATCAGGGTTGATATTTTTATGAAATTCATATTTGTAGGGCAAAATATATTGGGCGGATTGACATTAAAAGAGCTAATCAAAGATAATAAAGTGCCTTCTTTTGTGGTTACAAGAAAAAGCGATAATTACCCTAACCTTGTTGAAGAAACTGCACTTACGCATAAAATACCAGTTTATAAGACATCTGAAATCAATGAGGAAAAAGAGATAATACAAAAATTATCAGACCTAAAGCCAGACATCATCTTTTGCTCAGCTTGGGGAAACATAATCAAGGAGCCTTTATTGAAAATTCCAAAGCTTGGCTGGGTCAATTTTCACCCGTCTTTTCTTCCCACGTACAAGGGCTCGTCCCCTATAACTTGGCAACTGATAAACGGAGAAGAGTTTGGAGGCTGCACAGCTCATTTTATGATGGCAAAGGTCGATGCAGGAAAAATTATAGTCCGGGAAAAAATAAAAATAGATCCAAATGACAATTCCCAAACTTTAAGGGAAAAATGCGGAAAATCATTAGGCAAGTTAGCAGTAAAAACATATGATATCCTATCTAAAGACCCGGATTTTCAGGGATTCATGCCAAAAGGAGAAAAATCAAGCTATCATCCTCCAAGAGAAAAAAACAAATTGATAGGCTGGAATGATAAAGCAGTAAACATTTACAATCTTATTAGGGGATTATCTCCATATCCCTGCGCGATATTAGCTTATAAAAATAAGGAATTAAGAGTTTCTGAAGCCACCATTACAGGCCAAAAGTCAAGTACTGGATTAATTGGCAGTATCAAGAAAGATAGTGATGGAAAACTGCTTGTAGGCACTAAAGATTTTTTCATAAAAATTATATCCTTAAGGATATCTGATGAAATTGTTGATGATTATGCTAACAGGATGGGCGATTAAAAAATGATAGTAAGCTGCCACCAACCAAATTTTATTCCCTGGCTGACTTTTTTTGAAAAGATGCGCAGGTCAGATGTAATGGTACTTCTAGATAAAGTACAGTATGCAAAAAATTCAATGATCAATAAGAACAGTATAATAAATGGCATTTTTCTCACAATTCCCGTGCATTTCTCTTCAGGAATGCTAATAAATGAAGTTACTGTAAATAATCCGGAAAAATGGAAAAAGAAACATATATTTTCCCTGAAAAATTACCCAAAGAAAAACGCAAATTATGAAATAATTAACAGTTTCATTGAAGAAGTGTACAATAAAATAAAAAGTGACAAGTTAGCGGATTATAATATAGCATCCATCCGTTTTATAAAAAAGCATCTGAACATAAAAACCAAAATAGTGTTGCAGTCTGAACTAAAGATCCCAGCAGAATTAAAAGGTACAGACAGACTAGTTGCCATAGTAAAAAAAGTCAAAGGTAACGAGTACTTATCCGGCAAAGGAGCCGTAGAAAAAACTAAAGACGGGCCTGCTTACTTAGAAACTGAAAAATTTAGAGATATTAAGCTATCTGTTTTAGATTATACTCCCAAGCACGACCTTTCAGCCCTGCACCACATAATAATGGGCTATGATTTCTAATCATAGATAATAACAGTTGCTATTGCAGAATTTTTGTGATGGGATAATGAGACTAACACCCTATGTTTAAAATCTGGTTTGTTTATAACAATTGAAGGTTTATCCTTTTTCATAATAACTTCAATCTCATTATAAAATAATTTAACAGGAGATGCTTTGATTGCAGCCTCTTTTGCGCAAAAGCGGGCAGCTAAAGATTGGGCATGATTGCCTTTTTTAAAGCAATAATCTAATTCTTTTTTTGTGAAAATCTTTTTTAAAAATGTGCTGTCTTTTGGCTTATTCTGAAAGCGCGATATCTCTTCAATGTCAATTCCAAGACCTATAATGTCTGCCATATTTAATTTCGAAAACAGATATATTTATAAATTATTCTGCAGTTGTTGCAGTTGAAGTGGGGGTTAGGTAAATTGAGCAAACTAATTGAAATAATGTCAGAGAAGCTATCGATTCCAAAAGAAGATATTAATGATGAAACAGCATATAATGTAGCTAAAAATTGGGACTCAATTAACCATTTGGCGATTGTCTCAGCGCTTGAAGATGCTTATGGCATTGAGCTTGATGTTGATGAAATCACTGCAATGGAGAATGTTAAGGTAATTAAGGATATACTGACAAAGCATGGAATAAAAGATTTATGAACAAAATAGGCTAAAGTTTCTTTAATCAAATGAAAGAAGTATTATTTAAATACAAAGACCAGAACATCACTAAAGACTATATTATCTCTGCCCTAAAAGAATTAGGACTTAAGCAGGGAGAAGATTTAATGGTTCATAGCGGACTTGGGGAGATTGGCAAGCTTGCTGATATCAAAGACGGTAATAAGCTCGGAAACATTATCATTGATTTGATGATTGATTTAATCAAACCTGGAACATTGATATTTCCAGTATACAGCTATTCATTTTGCAATAAAGAGGAATTTAACCCAAAAGAAAGCCTTTCAACAGTTGGAGCTTTGACTAATATTTTTTGGAAAAGAAAGGACAGCATCAGAAGCCTTCATCCGATATTTTCTATTGCTGCAATCGGCAAAGACGCTGAGCATTACACAGAAATAAAAAACAATGTATGTTTTGGAAAAGAAACATTTTTTGACAGGCTTGTTGAGTCGCACGTAAAGGTTCTTGGGTTTGGGACTAGGCTTGTCGCTGCATTGACCCTGCTTCACCATACTGAACAGATGAATAACGTTCCCTATAGATACATAAAATCCTTTGAAGGAAGTATTAGAACAGGAAACACTGTTAAAGAGGAAAAATTTGAGTATTTTGTGAGGAATCTTGATATGGATACATATTTTAGGCTGGATAAGATAGAAAAATTCCTCAGTAAGCATGATGCTTTCAACTCAATTCCTTTTGGCGGTTCAAGAATAGATATTGTTGAATCTTCAAAAGTATTTAACCTGCTGTCAAAAGAACTGCAGAAAAATCCATTTTTTTTAGTGAGAAATGAAGATGAAAAACAAAAATAATACAGGACTTGATATGTACAATCTGATAAAAAAATTGTTTCCATTAAATAGAAGCATAACCGGAAACGGAGTAAGGCAAACACTAAAAATTATCCAAGATTACATTCCACTAAAAATCCATGAAGTTCCTTCAGGAACAAAAGTATTTGACTGGACTGTGCCAAGAGAATGGAATATAAAGGATGCTTATGTCTTGGATCCGGATGGAAATAAAATCATTGATTTCAAGAAAAACAATCTTCATATTCTAGGTTACTCTATCCCAATTAATAAAACAGTTCCTTTGTCTGAATTGCAGGATCATTTGTATTCATCTGAAGAACAGCCGGATGTCATTCCTTATGTTACTTCTTATTACAAAGAAAGGTGGGGCTTTTGTATAAAACATAATGAGAGAGTAAAATTAAAGGATGGAATGTATAAAATTTTTATTGACAGTGAATTAAAAAAAGGCTCTTTAACATACGGAGAGCTTATTATTCCTGGCCAATCTAAAAAAGAGGTCTTTCTATCGACTTATGTGTGCCACCCATCTATGGCAAATAATGAATTGTCAGGCCCTGCAGTTACAACATTTATTGCAAAATGGATCTTAAGCGAAAAAAGAAAATATACTTATCGCATTATTTTTATTCCTGAAACAATCGGATCAATCACCTACTTAAGCAGAAATTTAGATTCTATGAAAAAAAATACCATTGCAGGATTCAACATCAATTGTGTCGGAGATGACAGAGCTTATTCTTTTTTGCCCAGCAGGAATGGAGACACATATGTAGACAAGGTTGCATTGCGTGTTTTAAAATCCAAACATCCAGATTTTATAAAATATTCCTACCTTAATAGGGGGAGTGATGAGCGTCAATATAATGCTCCTGGTGTGGATCTTCCTGTAGCTTCAATTATGAGGAGCAAAGCCGGAGAATATCTGGAATACCATACTTCACTGGATGATTTAAGTCTTGTAAGTGCAGAAGGATTAAATGGATCATATGAAGTCCTAAAAGACTGCATGAAATTGATAGAAAACGGCCGATACTACAAAGTAACCTGCCTGTGTGAGCCTCAGCTTGGAAAAAGAGGGCTTTATCCTACAATAAGCAAAAAAGGCTCTGCCAAAAAAGTAAGAAGTATGGTTGATTTCATAGCCTATGCAGATGGCTCAAATGATTTGATTGAAATCAGCAATATAATTAAGGTGCCTGTTTCTGACTTATATCCAATAATTGATCAGCTAAAAGAAGCAGGCTTGATTGAAGAAGTAAAATAATTAGATGTATAATAAAAAACAGGATAAAGATCTATGAATGTTGTCGATTATTTATTTGAAAACACAAAGGACTTCGAAAAGAAACTGATTTTAGGCAGGTATGAAAGTATCTCATATCGTAATATTTACAAACAAATTGTTAAAATCTCTAATTATCTTAAAGGCTTGAAATTAAAAAATAGTAATATTGGCCTAATATCAGAAAATTCTGTTTTCTTTATAGTTTCATATTTTGGCATAATGAAATCTGGCAACATTGCAGTTCCACTGTCAACAAAAATTGAAGAAAATGAGCTCTCTAAGATTATAAAGCTTTGCAGCATTGAGCATTTTTTTATTCAGGACAAATTCATAGAATTGCTTAACAATAAAAAATTAGAAATCATCACAGACAAGAATGTAGATAACGTTTTGGAAAAAAATGATATGGCAATAAAAAATAATATCTCAGATAAGCATGAAAAAACACGGGATGACAGCACCGCAGCAATAATCTTCACATCTGGGTCTACCGGAACATCAAAAGGCGTAGTATTGAGCCACAAAAACATTATCTCTAATACTGATTCCATCATACAATATCTAAAGATTGCAAAAAACGATATACAATTGGTTGTTTTGCCTTTTTATTATTGTTTTGGTACTTCGCTTCTCCACACCCATATAAAAATGGGTGCAGGCCTTGTATTGAATAATCAGTTCATCCTAACTCAGACTGTGATAGATGATTTGATAAAGTATAAGTGCACTTCTTTTTCCGGGGTTCCAAGCCATTACCAAATTCTATTAAGAAAATCAAGGTTTAAAGAGACAAATTTTCCTGATCTCTGTTATTTAACTCAGGCAGGAGGTAAACTTGAAAACATGTTTATTAAAGAAATAAGAAATTCACATCCTGAAACCGCATTCTTTATCATGTACGGGCAAACCGAGGCAACTGCCCGTCTTTCTTACCTTCCTTTTGAAAAGCTTGATGAAAAATTAGGATCAATTGGCAAAGGCATTCCAAATGTAAAGCTTGAAGTTCTAAAAGATGGAAAACTGGTAAAGCCAGGTGAAGTTGGAGAGATTGTTG
>PBQF01000014.1 GCA_002724975.1 Parcubacteria group bacterium | reverse complement strand
GAGGGTCAAAATTGTAATCCACCTCTACCAGCTCGTTAAGATATTCATTAACAAATTTTCTATTCTTAATTAGTACTGAAAATCTGTTGTCTAGGTCGGGTATAGGCATATCGTCCACTTCATTTCTCATTGACTCAGCATACAATATGTGCGTAATACCCTTAATTTCTAAATCGTCAAGAATTGCATCAATTTTTTTTAATTGATACTTATCTTGTGTCCTGTAATAAAATTCTCTAATGTGGCCTCTGTCCAAGTAGAAGTTTCTAATTTCATTTACAAGTAGCACTTTAGATGTTGGAGGTGTATTCTTATTGATGTACTGAAAGATCTTGCTTGTTCTGTCTTGTTTAGCCAGATAATCTTCCACATTTGCTCCTTTTGAAAAGAAAACCAACTCTTCCCTAGTGTAATAAATGCATAGTCCGAAATTTAAAACCATGAATATGCTGAATATAATCTTTATCAGATATCCAAAATACTTACTCCGATTATGAATGGCCCAAACAACATATCCGCTTAGTAATGCCAAGAATGGGATAATTGGCAAGATGTATCTAACGGCAGGGAACTTATAAAACCAGAAGAAATAGAATATACCTGCAAAGACACTAATGAGCAATATATGCTTACCCTTTTTCCTTAGAAATAATAAAGCAGGTAAAAAGGCGAGAATAAACGGACTCAACTGGCTTTCGTTACCACCAAAAGTTTTTCCGGGATAATAGGTCAGAAACCATGGTGAAACAATAAAATTTATCAGATTTTTATCCATGCCAAACCCAGAAGGCCTATACCAACCACTCTCAACAATATACTTGAAATAAAAAGGATATAACGGATTACCAGTATATAAGTATGGTCTGATGTAGTACGGAAACATAATAACGACCACGGTTATACTGAAGAGAACAAAACTTTTGGCCAAATCCTTATAGTTTTCTCTATGTAGGAATCCCTTAGCAATTAAAATAAGACCAATTGCAACAGGCGTAATAAGTCCTATGTATTTTGTATCTGCGGCAATGCCACACATAACTCCTGCAAAGACCAACAATCTTCTTTCACTAATACCGGCATCTCTCAGTAATAACGCATAGAAACCCATAAACGAATAAAAAGCCCATGCTATATCATTCTTAGCATAGGTGGCCTGAGTAAAAACTCCAGGTGTCAGAAAAAATATTGACGCAGCCAAGATTGCAACTTCTTTGTTTATAAAACGTCTACCACAGGAATAGATCGCAAGCCCGCCTAAAAGAGCCATTGAAAAATGAAATAATTTAGCCAAGAGTGGATTATCAAATAACATAGCAAATGTAAAAAGCATCTCCATAAAATATGGCCATATGGAGTTGGAAGTGTATGGTATAAAGGTTGCCAGATGATTTTGAGCAAAATACTTGGCATCTGAAAGATGATAAATCAGTGCATCATTACCTTTTGCCGGTGCAACCGCACCTACTAATGTCATTAAAAGCGACAAAGATACCAGTATCGCCAGGAATATCCGAAGTTTACTACTGTATATAAATTTGATGTCGTAGGACAATAACAGTTTTGACTTTACAAGTGAATACGCACTCCTTAAAGAAACAAGTGTCGCCAATATTAAAATCAATATCACCCACTTAAGATACAAAATATGTAGTAGACCAAGAAAAAAAACCAGAAAGGATATAAAACCCATCCCCAGTGCAAAAGAGAATACAACCGTCTCAACCCTGTTCAGAACCTTCAGGAAATTAAAAAGGCTAAGCAATCTATAACCAATTACCAACGCAACAGAAATAAACAATATGAATAAAATCAGTGTCTTTATAACTAACATAGGTAATTCTACTTCTAATCCAGCCTCATAATTTTAAAAGGAATATTGAATACAAACCAGGTTCCTCTTTAACTACTATATACCTACGTCGCAGATAATGCTGAAATTCTATGCTCTGATCAAGAAAATCTTCGCAAACAGATACAAAATATTTGGCACCCCTCTCCTGCAGATCTTCTATTCGATCTATAGCCTCTTTCGTCTTCTCAGGATCATTCCCCGGCAGACCAAAACTCCACCCTTTGCGTTTAGAATAATAATGAGTTGCGTGTCCATCAGGCAGGCTGGTTATCAGAAGATCGTTCTTGTCTGTCATTTGTTCTATTGTTTCCGCAAGCACAGGAATATGTCTATAACCGCGTGGAACAACATAAGCATATGCAGCATAACAGCCTATCAATATAAGTAAAAGTACAATACCCACAATCCGTGCAAATCTGCTATGCAGGAAAGTCATTTCTTTGGATGCATACTGCCATATCCAAACTACAGCTCTAGCAGCGAAAACAGAAGTAATCGGTAAAAAAAGTAAATTATAATATGGATCATTCATGTGTGTGATAAAAACAATCATATAGACAATTGTACAACCCAGCCAAGACCATAATATTTTCCCCTGCTGGGAATCGGTCTTTAGAAAGAGGCCGAATAGAAACAAAGTGAATCCCACAGGAGTCAACATCTGCATCCACCCATGTTCAAACACCTCAATATAAAACCTTGGTGAAATGAAAAGGTGGGGACGAAACCAGTTTGATGCCTGNAAATTANAAGATTCAACTNGAGAATAAACCTGATGTACNNTTTTTGCATGCATATACCACAAGAGNACNGGAATTNATACGATCAAAANGTATGCCCAAGAACGTGCCTTAAATAAGAANCTCAANNGNTGNCGCTGCNATATCATNNCCAATAGAGGAATNCANATACAAAAAGCCTGGANCTTTGAAAGCATTGCCATCATAGCAAAAATGGCTGANANCCAGAAAAACNTATCCTTATCGCCTTGAGACCATTGATACATAAAATAGAGNGCGCCTATGAAGAAAAACATCATCTCAAAGTCAGGCATAAAAGCCCTGCTATAAATTAATCCAAGCGGGGAGATTGAATAAANAACAATCGTAATTAAGGCCGTTCTTTCTTCAAACAATCTTCTTGTCAAATTAAAAAGAAAGATTACTGAACCTGCAAAAAACGATATACTGATCAGGCGGCCTATCCACTCGTGTACCCCTCCACACAACACATATAACACAGCGGCAATAAGATTCATTAAAGGAAATTCCAATACAAGATAGCCCGGCCCAGGTCCTAGAAAATCTACCTGTGGATAAAAGAGATTAAAACCGTTGGCATATAAATTCTTGGCTATCATAGCTGTCTGTACCTGTCTGGTAGCAGTCCCTTCTAAGATTGGCATATTTATATTTACCAATCTTACAGCAACAACAATAAAAAGTAATATCAAGAACGTCTTATTTTCTTTAAAAAACTTCTTCATTTTCAAACAAAACTTTAAGCTTCGCGAAGTTCAATAATCTTTTTATTCGATATACTTTTAATACTGTGATGATTGAAGACTATTGGAAACAACCAGATTGTTTTCCGATTATAATATATCAGAACTAACCATTGTTCTTTGGAGAAGCATTACCCTTGCTAATGTAAACTAGCTTTGATAACCAGACAACCGTGCCAACTATTGCAAAGTAAGCTATAGTGAATTCAAATATGTTGTTCTTGAAAAACATATTTGAAATGGCGGTTACCGTAGCAATATTCATTATAACCGGCATCGTACATGATCTGTAAAGCATAGAGTAAACTTTACGAGACAAGGATAAGCTAGAATATTTTTTTTGCTGGACAAACTTACTCTTCCCAGTTTCTTGATTATCACTGAGATGAATATTGATTAAATATGATTGCAATAATTCTATAACTTGAAGAATCAAGACTGCATAACATCCAAGCCATAGAGAATAAAAAGCAAAAGAGGTATAACCTGTTTTTAGAACACCTATACCTACACCAAACAAAACAACCGGCGGCACGAGAAAGTTACAGAATATATCCAAGTACTTACCACTGTGAGAAGAAAGACCTTTTGCCCGTGCCAACTGCCCGTCCACTGAATCAAATATATAAAACAACTCAAGCAAGAACGCCCCAACTAAACAAGAAATATTAGTACCTAACGAAAAAGAATAAGCACTAACGAAAGACAGGAGAATAGAGAGTGTCGTAATCTGGTTAGGAGTTATACTTTTGTTATATAAAAACCTTACTATGCGAATAGAAAAAGAATGTGTTACGTATAGAGCATAGTATATAGCATAGCTCCCTTTATACCTTTCCCTTAAGCTAAGGTCTATATTCTGTTTAAAACATTTTTCTTTAAGCTCCTCCAGAGACGGTACAGATGGAAAGCTTGTCAAGTAGTTGTTCCTTTATATTCTTTCATCATCTTTTTCTGTCTAATGTATACAGCTCTTCCCTTATTGCGTATACAACCTCATAAAAATGCTCAACAACTACAGCGCCTGCTTCTCTTAATGCATCCTTCTTGTGTGACACCTTTCCTTTTTCGCCTTCAATGATAGCACCTGCATGGCCAAATCTTTGTTTTTCTCCAGCATATTTACCTGCTATATAAGAAATAAAAGGTTTTGTAAACCCTCCCTTCTTAATACAATCAGCAGCCCCCTCTTCCACGCTTGTGCCTATCTCGCCATAACCAACTACCGCCTTTGTCTCTTCATCCTTTTCAAACAATTCAAGTACATCAGCCCACCTGGTACCAACAAAGGCATCCCCCCCTATACAAAGTGCAGTACTCTGGCCTATTCCTGCCCTGGAAAGATAATGGCAGCATGTTGTTACCTGGCCACCACTTCTAGAAATAACACCCACAGAACCTTCTGTAAACACCTCCTTTGCCAGGCTAACCCTTGCACCTATTAAACCAACAACACTCTTTCCCGGACTTATAATACCTATAGAATTCGGACCTATAAGGCGTACTCCCTCAGATTTTGCATAAGCAATAAGTTCCATTATATCCTGATGCGGTGTCCTTTCTGATGTTATTATAACAAGCTTGATGCCAGCACCCATCGCTTCCATAACGGCAGTCTTTACTGCCTGAGGAGGGACATAGATAACAGATGTGTTTAATTCAGGATGGGTTTTTATAGCCTCTCGAACTGTATTATATATAGGAATGTTTTCTACGCTTTGTCCACCTTTTCCGGGTCTTGTACCTGCAACCACATTTGTACCATATGCTCTCATATAGAGTGTGTTCATATAGGCCTGTCTACCCGTGATCCCCTGAACAAGCAGATGTGTATTTTTACCAATTAATATAGACATTATGATACAGTCAATTCTATGATCACCGCTTTATTACCGTACAACTGACAATCAAGTTCACAAGCCAGACATTCGGTACAAGCACCTTTTTCCAACTCATCAAAACCAAAATCAAGATCAGGAACTCCATCCTTCAACACCAATACGGGCCTTGTTTTCGATGATTTACAATTTCTAATACAAGCCTTTGTGCTGCAGCTCTTGCATTTGGTCAGATCAATACTGACGTTACCACCTGAGAGAATGTTAAACTCTAACATTCTTAACATTGTTTGGCACACTCTTTCTGGTTTTATAAAGTTTGTCAAACTCACATGCGACGTTATACTCGTTGGAATCCCTACCCAACATTATTACATTTTCAGAGTCAGATATACCGTGTTCTTTAAACAATAACATCGCATCTTTGTCCCATGCCCCCCTGAACATAAAAACACACGGTATCCCAGGCTTGCCACCTGTTTCCGGATAAATATCCTTGAGCGCTTTTATAACACCTCTTGCTGTATTATCCAACTGTTGGCTGGAAACACACGATGCAAAAACGAAACCCTTAATATCCTTCTGAGAGAATATAAGTCTTATAGCTCTGTAAAGTTTTGATGCAGTTGGATTCCCGGACGTATCACCGAAATTTGCCGGCATGTAACCCTGCTCTATAAGTTCATCCATTATAGATAGACCCACACCAGTACCCACACAATTAATGGCAATACGCGTACCTTTCTTTTGAAGGGGCTGGTCCAGTTCAGCAATATGGACTGTACCCCTGTGATCATTCTCATCTATTTTAGCTGCAGATATTTCTAAGGATGTCGGTTCGCGATTAAGGTTTTCTTCTGTTAATTGTACTCCTAACTCTTTATGTCTGTACAATGCATCTCCATCAATTATAATCTTAGCATCAAGCGCTACAAATTTTTCCTCCGAGAAAACAAGCGGATTTATCTCAAGCTGGCAGCAATCCATCTTTCTATAAACATCATAAAGCTTCTTAATGACATCTCCCAAATCCGAATTAACACTTGCACCATTTGTCAAAAAAGATATATCCTCACCTGTTACGCCATTTAATATATTTAGTGGTCTCCCCACTATATTTTCACTATTCTTTTCGATGTCAATACCACCATTTTCACTAAAGAGAATGAGAGGGCTTAATGATATGTCATCAGAAATTACTGAAAGGTAATACTCATTCTGATATATATATTTCTCTTCAACCAATAACTTCTGCAATTTTATCTCGGAACAATGAACATCAAACATATAATCTAATGTTCTCTTCAGATCTTCTACAGACGAAACTATTTTTATTAAATCTTTCTCGAACCGACCTGTATATAATGATTGTATCTTTAGTACTACGGGCAATCCGATTCTCATTGTCACCTCTTCTGCCTGTCTTGGCGTTGAAACCAACTCACCTCTAGGCACAGCTATACCTGCCTGCTTAATAATCTTCTTGCTTTCAAACTCTGTCAGTTTCGCCATTTGAACCTCTTAAACTTTTCTTTTGCCCTTGTATAATCCTCTGGATAATCAACCTCTTCCCATGGACTCTCACCTATATCAACATATCCTACCTTAACGCCTTTATCTATAACGTGCTGAATCGCAGTAAACATATAAGCGTTATTATTCCCGGACGCTATAATCCCATCAATCTCATTTCTAATAACAGGAACAAATTCTTTATCTATCTTGAATAACCCTAGAAACTCGAACAAGACATTCTCAGCTTTCAATTCTTTACCTATGGCAACAACCGCGTCATTTTCCACCAGTACTTTAACGGCCTCATCATCACATTGCCTTTCTTGCACTGCGATAGTTATTCCACCTTCAGTCCCAAGCAAATCCATAATTATTTTATCGTCAAAGATTAAATCCCCGGGAAGACACATAACCGTATCTTGTATTTCTTTTTTCCTAAAAGCATACCAGAGTGAGGTTAGTATGTTAGTTGTTGCATATTCAGGGTTTTCGACAAATTCAACATCTTCATCTTTTAAACTCTCTATTATCATATCCTGTTTATAGCCTACAACAATCAAAGGTGGTTGATTAAGATAGCTTTTTAATATCCTAATCTGATGTTCCATGATAGTACTTTCGCCTATGTACAACATACATTTAGGCCTATACTCAATAGATTTAGATATTCTCGTACCCATCCCGGCACACAATATAATAGCTTGCATTTTATCCTGTACCATTTCCTGCTGTGCAGATACGGCAACTATAGGCATTAAAGCCTTGCTCCTTTAAGATGGTTACAACTTCTGGTGCTTGTTCCTTATTACACAGAGACACAAAACAGCCGCCCCCTCCTGCACCAGTTATCTTTGAACCATAAACAAGTAGTTTTATTGATTCTATTGCACTGTCTATCTTTCTAGTACTTACACCAAGTTGTTTTAAGCAAGACTGGTTTTCATTCATAAGCACTCCCAATATTTGCCAATCCTTTTTCCTTAAGGCCTCTTCGCCTTTAGTGGCCAGACTATGGATTACATCAAATATTTCCTGAACCTCCAGTTCTTTCCTGTAGAGCATATCTTTCACGCAACCAGTTGATTCAGACGTAGGAACGGACTCTTTGCTATCAGCAATTATTACATCAGGTTCTACCACTATATCTTCCAATCTGTTAAATTTATTACCCATTATCCCTACCACACCTCTTAATACAGTACATGCAGAGCCGGAGATACTACCTATTTTCTGTATATCAATCTCCGATCTAAAAACAAGATGAACCATATCCTCTTCCGTAAGAGCCTTATCCATTAAAGCTATCACCCCTCCAAGAAGTGAAGCAGAAGAGGCTGCACTTGATGCAAGTCCCGAGTTAACTGGTAATTCCGACTCGATAACGGCAGTAAATCCCGTAGCATCTCCAAATCGCTTATATATTCTTTCAATACCGTGTGCAAACGGAGCTAAATGTACATCCGCCTTTATAACCTCCAGTCTCAAACCATGCAGCTTTGCTTTAAAAGTGCCTAAGGATGAATTTATTTGTACATACCCATCATTGTTTTTGGTTAAAGTTGTAGTAATCCATCGATCTATAGCTGCAACTACTGCCCGCCTACCATATACGACCGAGTGCTCTCCAAAGAAAAATATTTCTCCAGGTGACCTGGATACTATTTTCTGCATTGGTTTCTCTCTTTCTCCAACAACTCCTTAGCTAAGCTCAGACTTACTTTGCCTTTCTCTATCATAGTTTGTGCTACAACATTTATTTCATCTCCCTGAGCACCTGCCATAGAAGCAATATTTGTAGCATGTAATTTCATATGACCATGCTGTATTCCCTCTGACGCCAGCGCTCTCTCAGCTGCGAGTTTAGAAGCAAGGCCTACTGCTGCCAGGATTTGTCCCAACTCATCAGCGCTTTCTACACCAAGTATCTTCAGTGCAATTCTGGCTACGGGATGATGCTTGGTCATTCCACCTATAGTTCCTACAGGGGCTGGCATTTCCAGA
>PBQF01000013.1 GCA_002724975.1 Parcubacteria group bacterium | reverse complement strand
TTATTGTACTATGCTTTTGATTTTGTCCTTCTCCAGCTCCTTTTTTGTTTAGTATGCCTTCCAGGATGAACTCTTCTTGTTTTGCCGTATATCTTTGGCACTGACCAAAAAGGCGCCCATTTAGTCCTTTTATGTAATTTTGCTAATCTTTTCTTTCTGCTTGGGTGTTTGTATCGTGCCATTTTAATTCAAATTCTTTTGATCTTAATATCTTTTTTCTCAGGACTTAATTTTTTCAAAAGTTCTTTTAATGTATTATCATCAACTCGGGTTATCTGTCCGGACTGTATTGATTGTGCTAAAATTACAAGCAACTGAACTGCCCTGTCTGGGAAAGCTGCTTTTAAGTTTCCATACCTTTCCAAAGCCTCTTTAGTTAAGGCTTGCTTTACAATCATCTCGAGCTGCTGCAGCTGCTGCTTTAACTGCTCTTCTTCCTGAGCCTGCTGCTGCATCTGCCCGACCGGGGTTTTTTTTAATTCTTCAAGTTTTTTTTTCTTGATTTCTTCTAATTCGTCCATTTTACATTATTTTATTAATTTTGAATTATTTTTTAATTATATTTTATTGAATTTAATTTATTGTACTTTTTTTGTTGTTTCTTTTTTCTCTGTTTGCTTAGCTTTTTCTTCTTGTTTTATTTCCTTCTTTGGCTCCTGTTTTGCCTCTGCTTTTTTCTCTGTTTTTGTTTCTTTTTGGTCAGTTTTGTTTTCTGGCTTTGCCTCTTTCTTAGTCTCTTCTTTCACTTCCTTAACAGGCTCTTCTTTCTTTTGCGGAACATTAGAAATTTTAACAGCGATATCATTCAAAAATTTCTTGCCTTTGGCTGTTATTAACCTTCCCTTATGCAGGCTTTTCAAATCTTTTTTTACAAAACCTTCTTTTTCAAGCTGTTGTATAATTTTCCTTATTATGCTTCCTGAGCCTTTGTAGAAATGCTCTGGTTTTGCACCTCTGTTTTTCTTACCCCCATACTTTACCCTTAACTTAGAAACTCCAATCGGACCAAATCTATAAATCTGTCTCAAAACAGAAGCTGTTCTCACATACCACCAATCATTTTTAAATGGAGGCCTTTCCTTATGCATACCCGTCTTAACAAACAGGGCCCAATCAGGCGCTTTTATTGATTCTAATTTCTTTAATCCCTCAGATGCTTTTTCTATTAATTCTGATGGATTATGCTCATATATTGTTGGCATTTTTTATCAAATCCTTATTTTATTCTTTCTTGCCTTGCGGCAATAGAACGGCTAATTCGTGTTAGCACAAGAAATGGGATATACAAGAGGTTTATAAATGTTCGTATAACGTACAACTTTTTATGTCGTTTTCTTAGAGAAAACGAAGATTGAGCGACATTATGAGCGAAGCGAACAAAGAGCGAATCATAAAAAGTGTGTTAGGCGACCCGTTAGGCGCGAAGCGGTTTTTAAGCCACCGTATGCGTTACTGCCGTAGTTTTTGATTATTTCAACTATAATTAACTAGTGATGCAACATACTAAGTTGTATTGAGTCTAATTGAAAATTAGAAAGCTTTAAATATAAAATATGGCTGGATAGTACTAAAATATATATTTTGGAAGACTGGTAATATGAAAAAAATATTTAATACATTTATCTTAACTTTATCGATTATTGTATTCTCTTCTATGGCTCTTGCGCAAGAATGCACAGATTCTGATGGCGGGAAGAATCTATATGTGAAAGGTTTTGTGGAAACTTCTAATGAGTATTATACAGACTATTGTACATATAATTATCAACTTTACGAAGGAAGTTGTAGTGCAGATAGTAAATTAGTAATAGGTCATCATGGGTGCTCCAATGGTTGTTATAATGGAGCTTGTATTGATGAAGATAAAAATATTTTGTTTGAAGGCAAGAAAACTATTTATGCTTTAAATGGAATAGACTATGATATAACAGCAGATTTTGTAGGTTTCGATAGCGTTAGATTTACGATTAATGGTGAAATAACCTCTCCAATCGGGGAAGCAGATTCTTACACGATAAGCGATGGAAAGTTGGAAATTAGTGTTATTGAAATAATATCAGAACAAGTTGCTGGTGGAGTGAGATATGTAGAATTTGCTCTTTCCGTTGGTAAAGAAGAGGTAAAATGCACAGATTCTGATGGGGGGGTAAATTATGAGGTAAGAGGAAGAACAGGCACAACATGCGGAGGTGCTGAAGGTGCTGGTTGTGTTGAGGACATATGCGAAACCTCAAAGTTACTAACGGAGTATTATTGCGAAGGTAAAGATATTGCTTCTAAAAGTTATGAATGTCCTAACTTTTGTGATGGTGGAAAAGGAGCTTGTGAACCATTTACAGTTTTTCCAGATGTAGCAATATACGGAATTGACCTTAGTAGTTCTTTTCTTTCAGTAGGTGAAAATTTAAAGATAACAGTTAGTATTACAAATTACGGTGGTGGTGTTGGTCATTACCCCTTTATGTTAGAATATGGTGATAGATCTAAAAAATTTATAACTGGTGAGTTTCCTCCCGATAACCAAGAACCAAAGAAAATTCTTGCAGGAACGGCAATAGCACCTGATAAAATTCAAACAAATTCTTATCAACATGTATACAAAAAACCTGGTTTATTTACAATAAAAGCTAAAATTGCTGCTTTCACGGATACTAACAATGCAAACAATGTTCTTACAAAAACAGTTTCAGTATGTGAAGATTCTGATGATGGCAAAAATTATTTTGTTAAAGGAAAAACAATTGCTCCTGATTTATCAACAAAGAAACTAGTCAGTAAAGAAGATAAGTGTGTAACTGAGGGAGCAGATGCAGGAAATTTATTGGAGTATTATTGTTCTTTAGGTCAAACAACTTTTGAAAGTTTCGATTGCCCCTATGGTTGTGAGGATGGAGTATGCTTATCATTCTATGAGGAAGAAGAATTGATTGAAGTTCTAGAAACAAAAGAAGAGGAAGAAATAGAATCTTCAATAGAATGTCCTCAAAGAACATGTAAAGTAGTTTCTGTAGAATGTATAGGAACAAATATACTTGTTGTTGAAGAATGTAAAATTTATATCCAAAAGGACAATGGATGTGAAGAAATAATAACTTCTAAATCCAGAATAAATAAAAATGCTTGTGAGGAAGAAGAAAGTGAAGAGTTAATTGAGTGCCAAGGATGTCAATTAAACCAAGATACATGCGTTCCTTTTGGTACTAGAATTGAAAAAGATAATATTGGTTATTATTGTAGTATAGAACGCAAAATGCTACAACAAAATGAAGATAGTATAAGTTGTCAAAATACTTATGAATGTGTTTCTAACAACTGCAAAGGAAGTGTCTGTACTCCAATCTGTAGTGGATGTTTGGATGAAAAAAATGTTTGTATTCCTTTTGGAACAAGAACAAAAACACAATATTGCGATATAGATTATTCCTTTCAAGATCAAAAATTAGAAGATGTGAACTGCAACAATAACTACGAATGTTCAACAAACGTTTGCGTGAATAATCAATGCATAAGTCCAAATCTTATTCAGAAAATAATAATGTGGTTTCAAAAACTATTTGGTTAAATTTTTTATTTCTTCTTTTCTTTAAATGATACAATTAAAAACTTAAGAGAGCTTCAGCGAACCATATAATATCCATATTATATGAAAGCAGTAACGCAAATATATTCCGTATCTATAGTGGCTTAAAAACGTCTGCNTAACGGTCGTTATACGACATTTTCATAAACTTCTCCTTTAATCCAATACCAAACGTTTTTATACCTACATATTATCTCATAGTAATCAGTTATTTTATTGTTATTTGTTTTCAATATAGAAAATAATTAGTTAAAGACGATGATAACTACAATGCAAAAACCTTACAAACCAGAACAAATAGACCATATACTCAATCCTATAGTCAAGAAATGGTTCTTTACCAGGTTCAAAGAATATTCTTTACCACAATTATANGGAGTTATGGAAATTCATTCCAGAAACAATATTTTGATTTCAGCTCCNACTGGTGCTACTAAAACTTTGACTGGTTTTCTTTCGATATTAAATGAATTGATTGATTCCAGCGAGAAAGGAATTTTAGAAGATAAGATTTATTGTGTCTATATAAGTCCTTTAAGAGCACTTTCTGAAGATATTAAAGTCAACTTAGTAGGGCCATTGAAACAAATGGAAGAATTATCAGGAAAAAAGTTTGGTATCAGGGTTGCATCAAGAACAGGAGATACAAGCCCTTCAGAAAAATCAAAGATGCTAAAAAATCCACCGCATATTTTAATTACAACTCCAGAAAGCTTAGCAATTGTCTTGTCTTCATTTAAATTTATTGATCTATTAAAAGATGTTCAATGGTGCATTGTTGATGAGGTGCATGCTTTGGCTGAGAATAAACGTGGCACACACTTATCTTTGAGCCTGGAAAGGCTGCAGAAATTAAGCCCTGCTATGACAAGAGTAGGATTATCAGCAACAATAGCACCATTAGAAGAAATTGCTAGGTATTTGGTAGGCTTTGAAACTGATGTTTCAAAGAATTCCTCCCACCCACCCCCAAGCGCTGAAACTAATAAAGAACGACCATGCAAAATAGTTGATGTTCAATTCATTAAAAAACTGGATTTAAAAGTTCTAAGTCCTGTGCCTGATTTAATAGATACACAACATGGAAATATGCATACTGCAATGTACAACTTAATCCATAAATTAATTCAGGACCATAAAACAACATTAATATTCACAAATACAAGGTCGGCAACAGAACGTGTTGTACATAACCTAAAAGACAAATATCCTAAGTTTTACAATGAAAATAATATAGGTGCACATCACGGAAGCTTAAGCAAAGACCATAGGCATAATTTAGAAAACAAATTAAGGGAAGGAAAAATAAAAACTATTGTTTGTTCTACATCTTTAGAACTAGGAATTGATATTGGTTCTATAGATTTAGTAATTTGCCTATCTTCTCCTAAATCAGTAGCCAGAGCTTTACAAAGAATAGGACGTTCAGGTCATAGATTACATGACACAACAAAAGGAAGAATTATTGTTTTGGACAGAGATGATTTAGTGGAATGTTCAATTATTCTTAAAAGTGCTATTGAAAAGAAAATGGATAAAATCCACATACCCACTAATGCATTAGATGTTTTAGCTCAACAAATTTATGGTATAGCTATACAGGAAGTAATACACATCAATGATTTATTCAAATTGATAAAAAGTTCCTATTGTTATAACACCTTAACAAGAAAAGACTTCAATGAAGTGATTAATTATTTAGCTGGAAAATACATAAGCTTAGAAGACAGACATATTTACGCTAAAATATGGCATGATGAGGAAACAGGAATGATTGGAAAAAGAGGAAAGTTAGCCAGAGTTTTGTATATGACAAACATCGGAACTATTCCTGATCAAATTTCAGTAGTGGTTAAAGTAGGAGAGCAAGTTGTTGGAACCATAGAAGAAGCATTTTTAGAAAAACTAAGGCCCGGAGATACTTTTGTTTTAGGAGGGAATGTTTACCAGTTTAAATTTGCCAGGGGAATGGTGGCACAAGTTTCAGCATCAGCTAACAGGCCTCCAAATGTCCCTGCATGGTTTTCTGAAATGCTGCCGTTAAGCTTTGATTTGGCACAAGAAATTGGAAGATTCAGGAAATTAATTAATGAAAAGTTTTGCGCTGGAAAAAGCAAAAAAGAGATTATAAAATTCATCAATGATTATGCTTATGTTGACAATAACGCTGCTAAATCTATTTACAACTACTTTTTTGAACAATTCACTTATGCTGAAATACCCAGCAATAGCCGAATCATAGTAGAGCATTACACCAATGAAAAAGGCGTTAAACATACTATCTTCCATTCTTTGTATGGCCGGAGGGTAAATGATTGTCTAAGCAGAGCAGTTGCTTTTGCTATTTCAAGAAGCCAGCACAGAGATGTTGAAATAGGAATAAATGATAATGGATTTTATGTCGCTTCTGAAAAAGCAATTAATGTTATGCATGCTTTTAAGTTAATTAAATCAAAGGATTTTGATAAAGTATTAAACCTGGCAATTGATAAAACTGAAATATTAAAGAGGCGTTTTAGACATTGCGCTATGAGAGCTTTGATGATCTTAAGGAATTACAAAGGAAGAACAAAAAGAGTTGGTAGACAGCAAGTAAGTTCTATGATCTTAATCAGCGCAGTAAAAAGAATTTCTCCGGATTTTTCAATATTGAAAGAAGCCAGAAGGGAGGTTTTGGAAGACTTAATGGACATAGACAATGCAAAAAAGATTATTGAAGGTGTAGAAAAGAAAAATATAAAGATAGATGAAATAACAACTACAATACCTTCACCATTTGCATTTAACCTAATTGCTCAGGGGATAACAGATATTTTGAAGATTGAAGACAGAGTTGAATTTTTAAGAAGGATGCACAAGAACATTTTAGCCAAGATAGGCTCAAAAAAAGGTATCAATAAAGAAGATTTGGAATTCAATTATATGGATGCATGGAAAAAATCAGAAGAAGAGAAACTTGCAAATAAAGATGATAAAAAAGAGAAATTAAAAATGCAGGCCTGGAACCTTAAAAGAGTTCCTACCTTTGCCAAAAGAGAGATTGTGGAGATATTAGAAGGAAAAAAAGAAATAAGGCAGGATTTCATTGATGGTGTCCATAAATATAAAAAAGAGATTGAAAAGACATGGCCAGAGGAAATAAAAAAGTATGTTTTTAAGAAGGTTTTATTAAAGCAATAATAATTATAAGGTTAAAATGATAATTGGAATAACAGGAAGTTTTGGTTCAGGAAAGACAACTGTAGCTAATATGTTTTCTAGGTATGGCTTTAAAGTCATAAATGTTGATAAATTATATCATGGCATTTACAAGAAAAATAAATCATTAAAAAACAAAATAAAAAAGGAGTTTGGGACATTAGACAGAAACAAAATAAAAAAAATAGTTTTCAGTGACTATGGACAATTAAAAAAGCTCAATAAAATAACGCACCCAACAATTATTAAAGAAATTAAAAAAATGATAAATAATAAAAAAAGTATTGTTATTGATATTCCATTGCTTTTCGAAGCTAAAATACAAAATCTTTTTGATAAAATTATTGTTGTCAAATGTGATAAACAAACTCAAATAAAAAGAATCCTAAAGAAGAAAAAACATACAAAAACTGAAATCAATAATATAATAAAATCACAAATGCCGTTGAAGGAAAAAATCAAGAGATCTGATTTTGTTGTGGATAATAAAACTATAAAAGAGACTGAAAAGCAGGTTAATTCTATTATAGATTCCATCCAAAAACCTTAAAAACCCACTAACATTACTTTATACTATGAAAACAGCAGTTTATCCTGGAAGCTTTGATCCAGTGACTAATGGCCATATTGATGTAATTAAGAGGTCTTTGAAAATATTCGATAAAATAGTAGTTACTGTAGGGGATAATCCCGGA
>PBQF01000012.1 GCA_002724975.1 Parcubacteria group bacterium | reverse complement strand
TTTACAAGCTGTATCCAATACAACCAGGTATCCTGTTTTCTGTACGGACTCCAATACAGGTTCCACATCCAGTGGATTCAATGCGTGCACGCTAATAACCGTCACGTGAATTCCATGTTTTTCTAGATAATCCGCGACGTGCATGGCCTCTATGACCATATAAGAAATCGCTGCTATGGTAACGTGTTTACCCTCTCTAATTGTTTTAGATTTATCGAGCGGAACTCTATAAGGCTCTTCAGGAACATGTTCTTTGATGTGGAATAGCCAGCGATGCTCGATGAAAATAACCGGGTTGTTGTCCTCAATAGCTGATATCAGCATTCCCTTGGCATCATATGGCATACTGGGCATGACAACTTTTAAGCCGGGTATATGGGCAAACAGTGCTTGCAGGCTTTGGGAATGCTGTGCACCTTGCCCCCAACCACGGCCGACGATCATCCGAACGACTAAAGGGACGCTTTTCTGTCCATTAAAAAGGTAGTGCCATTTAGCGGCGTTGTTAATTAGCTGATCCATGGCAAGGAGCGTAAAGTCGATTCGCTGGTGTACCATAATTAGGCGCATTCCGGAAATGGCAGCGCCAATACAGATTCCTGTTAGCCCATTTTCAGAAAGCGGCATATCAAAAACTCGTTTATTGCCAAAATTTTCCATGAGGCCAGCCGTGGTTCCAAAAATTGATTTTACATCTGGAACACCTTCTCCAATCAAAATAACTTCGGAATCCTTTTCCATGGATTGCTGTGTTGCTTCCAAAAGGGCTTGTGCATATGTTAATTCTCGTGTTTGTTTTTTATTCTGCATAAAGATACCTTGATAAATCTTTTTTATCAGGAATAGAACTGGAAAGCGCAAATTCAAAAGCGGCTTCTATTTCTTTCTGAATGCCAGCCTCCATTTCTTGAAAATCCTGTTCTTTCATCTCATTGTTTTCTGTAAGCCACTCACGTGTTCTCTTGATGGGACACTTTTCTTGACCGGCAGCAAGTTCTCCTTCTGGTCGGTATCTCAGGTGATCATCCCAATTTGGGCCACAGTGTTCGCGCCATCGGCAGACCGGAAACTCCAGAAATTGTGGACCATAACCTTCCCGTGCTCTCTCTACAGCGTCTTGAGTAATAGTGGCTATTGAGATAATGTCATTACCATCACTATGATCGGTACTCCACCCGTGGGCCTTAGCAATAAGATGGATAGGCCTGTCGGGCTGCCGCTCGTGGATTCTGGTATAAACGCTATAGCAGTTGTTTTCACATACAAAAATTAATGGTAGTTTGTGAAGCGCTGCAAAGTTGAAACTTTCATGAAGCACCCCTTCTTCAAAACAGGCATCTCCAAAAAAAGCAACCGCTACACGGTCTGTATTCTGTAGTTGAGCTGCCCAGGCAGCACCTGCGGCGACAGGAACTGTCCCTCCAACGATTGGAGTAGAACCCGAAAACCCGACACTCAAATCTATCATGTGCATCGATCCTCCACGCCCTCCACAGCATCCGGTTGTTTTACCATATAATTCCGCAAACATCCGATTAAGATCGCCTCCTTTGGCGAGGTAATGGGCATGTCCCCGGTGGTTGCTGAAAACCTCATCGTCTTTATTTAAAGCGCTGGAAACGCCTACTGCAACAGCTTCCTGCCCAATACTTAAATGCATGGGGCATCGCATCTCCTGTTCTTTGTAACGGGAGGCGAGAGCTTCTTCAACTAACCGAATACGTAACATACTACAGTATAATTTAATAATATCTTTTACGAACATAATCCTTCACTTTCAAGAATAAACATAAAGATAGGAAGCCTCCTGGTTTTGTATGAATGATTTAGCAAACTCAGATTGGTTTATCAAATAAAATTGACATGTTCGGGTAGATTCTTCAGATCCCATAGATATTGGTTGACCTCATCCATCCTACAGTTTACGCGGCACTTTTTAGGATCAAGTTCTCTCTCAACCCATCGAAGAGATTCTCTTCTTCTGTCTCCCTCCCATATCTCCAGAAATGAGTTTTCATAGATATTGCCATAATAAAACCTTTTATCTTCCAGATAAACACTGCAACCCCACACACTTCCCCCAGCATCTATGTATGACCAGAATGGAAGACCCAGGCAACGGCTATACCTGCGATTCTTTTCATCCCATTTTCCCATGGTATTTGCCCTGAAAATAACTTTGAATTCTTCTGTGCTAATCTTTTCCAGTTCTTCCGCGAGATGAGTGAAGTTCTTGTAACTCACCTCCTTGTATTGTCCAGTTTTACTTTGAGGGTGCTGAGAATAGGGTTTAATTACTAAGTAATCAATCCCGATATCCCTCGTAATACCGGCTAACGTCAACACCTCATCTTGATTTTCCGGCAGAAGGAGAAGTTGCATTCCAAGCGTACATTTATATGCATTATCCATCTTAATTTTCACCGCTTTGCTCAAGTTTGATATCACCTTGTCAAAATCAGCCGGTTTCGCGTGATGAATACTTGAGTAGGTCTCCTTTGTTCCACCGCTGAAACTCACCTTGATCCACTCTACGCTCCCTAAAATCATTTCAGAAATGTCCTCATTCATGAAAACACCATTTGTGGTTATCGCTACATCTATTCCTGATTTCTTTGTGTGAAGGATAATATCGGAAATTTCTTTATGTAAAAAAGGTTCACCTTCTCCAGAATACATAATACTTTTCAGCCCTAAACCTCCTAACTCTGAGAGCCTCTCCTTAAAAATCTCCGTATCCAGAAATCTCTTTTGATANTTCATNAAGTCCAGACCACAAAAGCTACAACGGTGNTTACACATTCCTGCCGGACTAACTTCCATATATATAGGATAAATTATTTTTCCANCCANCCAGTCGTTTACTCTGGGNATATGATAANTAAGTTTATGGCTGTCAATTNTGTATTTATCCATANTTCTNTCNACAGATTNNGCAAATTAACACAGAGAAAGAAGACGGTAATATAAGCGTAAACCTNTGTNAATTAATGCTTTANNATTGTATTGATGAATTCCANNACTTCATATTTTTCGACAGATTTTTTATTGCCAACTATTTGTACCGCCAGNGCTCCAACNACATTCCCAATAAAGGCAACTAAATCCATGGGCATACCAATGGCAAAACAGGGAGCCGTATAGGAAAAGTAAGCGTCTCCAGCCCCTACTATATCAACAATTTTTGCGGCAAATGCAGGGGTATGATTAGTTTCTCCTTTCTTGTTTATACATAACGAACCATCGCCCCCCAGGGTTATAATCAGGTAATTGGTATCAAGATTTTTTAACAGTTCCTTTGCTACAATACTTATTTCCTCATATTTTTCCTGAGTCGCCAACCTCGCCTCGGCCACATCCAGACTGATAAAATCTGTCTTACTATATTTAGTGATCAGGTTATAACCAGCGTTAGCGCCGTTAGTCTGTGCGTTAACTGCCAGCTTCTTCGTTCCGGCCTCAAGAAATTTAATGGTTTTATCTGTGATAAAACCATGGCCAAAATCTGAAACCATTATGATGTCATAAATATTCAGTATAGATTTCAGGTATTCTATGATGTTTGTATTCAGACCATTATTAATAAAGTTATCATTTATGAAGTTAATCTCGAAAGTCTTTTGATTCTGATACTGGTTAATATATCTCCTTTTCACAACAGTTGGCCCATCTTCTCTGTAGAAGAATTTGGCGTCGATATTAGGTTTGAGATTCTTTAAAATAAAAGTTTCCCTGGAATCTTCTTTTCCCAGCAATGAAACTACGTGAACACTCTGGCAAATTCCGGCTACATGGTTTGCTATAGCATAAACACCGCCTGCAAATATTTCATGGTTGTTATATTTATTTACAACAAGTTGAGCCTTTGGAGATTTACCCATGGTTTCACAATAAAAATATTCATCAATTATTCCATCACCTATAAGCAAAACCTTTTTTTTCTTTAATCTATTCAGGTCCTCAACAATATCATTAAAATTATATTTTTGAGAAATGTCTTTCAGGAATTTCCTTGTTTCTTCAGGATAAATATCCAATGAATTATTAATTAGATGAGACGAACTAAAGGAGAATCCCTCTGTTTCACAAATCCTTGTTTTCTCGAAATAAAACCCCCTCTTGTCTTCAAATATTCTTTCGTGTATCTTCCTGTCTCGTTCCCGATAAGATTTACCCTTAGCAAAAATATCAGGTTTTATGTCTTTTATACAATTAAAAGGGGTGTCATCATCTACGATACAAGCATAATCAACCTGCTCTAATGATGCGACATTTTCAAGCCTGAATTGCTCAGGAAAGACAGGCCTGCCATATCCTTTTCTTACACTTTTGTCCATAATAACAGTAACTATGAGCAGGTCACCTTTTTCCTTTGCGTCATTAAGGTGTTTAATAATACCCGGATGGATAAGATCAAAAATGCCGTGACTCTGGACAACCGTTTTTCCCTCCAGTTTCAAGGCTTCAACCTTTTCTATAAGCTCATCCAGCAATAAAATTTTGTTTTTAATTGATTTTTCCATTATTTAAATGCACGCAGATTTTTGTTTCACAGATTACGCAGATGACGATGATTTATTTTCTTTAATCTGCGTTATTCTGCGTAATCTGTGGATTAAAATATTTTTCCAGCAATTCAGTGGAAGAGAAGACTATTTCATGTGTAAATTTCATTTCCGCCCCGATTTCTTCAAGGACTTTATATTCCTTCTGGAGTTTACCTGTTTTATCCTGCAGAGCCTCAAATTCCTGCCCCTTTACATAAATGTGTGGCTTTAACAATTTCAGTGTTTCCTCCGCTGTTGGCCATTTATTTATAGCAACATAATCAACACATTCTAACGCCGCTATGGAGTCCGCCCTTAAAGATTGATTAAATACGGGTCTATCCAGGCCTTTATCTACATATTCATCAGGAGTCACTGTAACCACTAGGATATCTCCCATTTTCTTTGCTGCCTGAAAGTATTTGATATGGCCTGGATGCATGAGATCGAAGCATCCGTGGCATAAAACGATTTTTTTCTCAGCTCGTTTTAATTGCTTAACTATCTCTTTCAATTCGATAATTTTTTTTATCTTCATTTTTTTTCAGATTTGTTTAAAGCCGACCAAAGTGCAGGAATTGTATCAGCATGTTTTCCCCTAACATAGTAACTCTTCCCACCATCAGCTACAGTTCTCACTAACATAGTTTTCCATGGACGGAAATAATAGGCAGGACTATCTTTTGGAGCTTCTTTACTAAAGTTATCTGGAAGATCATGGAGGTCACAAACCAGAGTAGTAAAATGGTTTATTAACTTCCCTTTCTGATGGGCCACATTTCTCGCCATACTCAAGGCTTTCAGAAAAACCTCTGGTGCCATAACGGCGCTGCCAAAATTCATAACTACTCCGCCATTAAGTTTTTGTACCACCGAGACAAGCTTTAAGAAATCATTGTATGAGAGCGCCCCTGCTGCTGCACCATCACAATTTGGATGTTCATGTATTATATCATACCCAATACCTACATGGACTGTAACAGGAACCCGGAACCTGTATCCAGCAGCCAAAAGACTCAAATCTTTATACGGAAAGGCTCCATGCTCAATGAATCTACCAATAGATTCTCCCATTCCGATGGAATCTCTTTTCTTATATGCATCATTAATAATATCATTCAACATCCCTGTCTCTTTCCATAAACCAAACTGTCCATTTTTTATATAATAAGCCACACTTTCAGTTGTTGCTCCAATCAATGCAAATTCATAGTCATGAATAATCCCTGCTCCATTCATAGCTAGGCATGAAATATACCCCTTTTCCATTAAATCTATTAGGTACTTTTGAACACCGGACCGGAATACATGACCTCCTACAAATAATATAGTTGCACTACCTTTTGCCCTGGCCGTATTAATACAATCTGCTATCTTTTGAATCCTCTCATCAATATTCGACTCACTGGTGGCGGTTAAACTGTTTGCCATAGAAGCCTCCAAATCATGCTTTCTCTCTGACAACGGTTTGATACTTAAATTCTTACGATCAAACATTGGAAATTCCATAATCAACAGGAGATAGGTAATGAGTCAAAACAGTTGGCAAAATTAACAAATCAACCCCTTCTGACAGATTTAAGTCTATGTGCATTCCCGTCAACTTGAAAATAGACTTAACAAAGCAATAAAAAGTTTTATATACAACGGTTCTTCATTTCATAATGATTCCTAGATTTCAGATAAATCTCAGTTACTTAGTACTGTTCTCCTTATGCCATTTTATATCCTAAGCCACTGCCATTGAATTATATTTCTTATTGGCCATGTTCAATGCATTATCGCGATCCAAACCACTGCTTACGCCTTCTATAAAACAGTTCATATAGTCACCCACACGCTTCCCTGCATTACCATCCCGAAATGGGTCAATTTTCTGTAGTAATTCAGAACAGTCGCCCAAATCTGATCGTAATCCCCTTGCATATTCATCTATTGCCGATATCAATTCGTCCAAATCTTCAAATATTATCCTGCCCAGGCCGTTGTTTTGATAAAATATTTCTGAATAGAGCCCTCCATAGTTAAACACAATAGTCCGGGTTTGACTCAGGATGCTTTCAAAGACCGCCGTCGATGGCAAGGCCACTGTTATGTCAGCGGCTCTTGAAACCGTATATATATGATGTGACGGATCAAGGACTACGCAACGCCCAAGTCCTTCCACCTCTTTCAGTAAAGCTTGAATATCTATTCCCATACCATTGATTATCTTTATTTTTTTTGTCTTGATAATCAGTCGGTAACCAGACCTCCCTATAGCTATCTTCAAAAACTTTCTATAAAAGTCTTCTACAACACTCTTTGGCAAGATAGGGCCCCACATTTCATCAAACAGTGCAATTGACAAGCACCTATCAGACTGCTTCAATGTCATTCTTATCGATTCAACCTCCTTACTATTAGGATTTTTAAACGTGTAGTCGCTAATCCAACCCGATTGAAATTGATACCTGGAATTCGCTTTCTCCCGTAACGCCATAGCACTGAAATCACCTGTCAAGAACTCTACGTGGACCGGTTTGTTATGGAAAAAGTGGGAATACTCAAACCGAATTGTCCGTTCCCAACTGATAAGTATTCCACCAATCTCATCCATGGCTAAAGCCCGCAAGAATACATCTTCGGAATCCTCACTACCTATATCGATAATGATATTATGGGATAGATAGAAATCTTTATAGTAGGCAACACGATACGTAGAATCAATAAAATGAGATACCTGTCGTAACGCTTCAATATTATTTGTATGAAATAGTACCTTTTTAATTAACGCCAGTGAGGTCTTCAGTAATTGTATTAAAATAGTAGGATATTTATTCGACGGACTCCAGCATGGAGACTGGACTGATTTACGTTTAGCACTTGACTTGTTTTTAAAAGAGGTCACCAACTTTAGCCAGCCAACTTGTTTAAAGACATCTATACCAGAAGATTCGGCAAGGGCATATTCTTCATTAGAAAGGCCACGTTCCTCAGGGATCAACACTACAACCCTTTCCCTCTTTATATTTGAATCCCATAGCCAGGGCAAATGGTTTTGATACTTAGGCAATATTCTCACCGCTTTTGGTGCAACTATCTTAAGCAATCTATCTTTTTGTAAGTTATAGTTGTCATTTACACTACCATGATCCTTCTGTTTAGC
>PBQF01000011.1 GCA_002724975.1 Parcubacteria group bacterium | reverse complement strand
ACGTTCTATAAATAACTCATACAAGGTACCAAGTACATCTTCTGAGTTTAACAGTCTTTCAACTACAATAGCAAGGCATTCTCTTGTATATGTATCTATTATTGTAAGCATCTTCATTGGTCTTCCGTATCGCTTACGCCACCAATAATTGGTCTGCTCTATATTGACCAGCTTACGACATATTTGTCCCGTATCATTCCCTTTGGATAATTCTACTTCTGCAAATCGAAGCTTATGGATTATCTCTTCAGGCTTGTATCGCTTTTGTGACACAGGACTTCCCCTTTCTTGATCCAATTATATAGCTTTATACTAACTTTACACTGGATCTGTTTTTGGGGAGCAGGTCAGGTCCATAGCACTAAAGTGTAACGGCACAACTATGTGCCATGACACACTTTTTTGATGATAAGAAATGTAGTCTGCAGTCTGCGACTATTTTAATTCAGTATGTTAGATTGCTATTTTAAGGAATGAGTTGAATACCATTTATACTAGGTCGTCAACACTATTATCATTCTTCCTTAAATTCCTTACTACACTGATCGCTTCAAGTATAATCCAGGCAGAGAATGAAAGAAGAAATACTGACAAAATAGTGCATATCCAGTTTTTTGATTTGATAAATTCCTTTAAGCTTATCACCATTGCGGTTGATGTCATAATAATCAGGAATATCAGAGGTATTAAAGTAAATAAAATATTTCTACCTTTTCTATACAGATAAACTGTCAGCACCAGTAGTGACAGTCCCGCAAGTAGCTGATTTGTTGCACCGAAGATTGGCCACAAACGCTTCCAGCTTAGCCCCTCACCCCCAAATATGAGTATAAGCGGAGTGAAGGCGGCAATCGCTGCCGCCGCAAATCTATTTCTCAATATTTTAATATTGTATATCTCTCCCAACTCACTCGTTATATACCGTTGAATCCTGGTTGAAGTATCAAGAGTGGTGGCAGCAAAGCTTATAACAAGAACAGCAATCAGCGTAGTACCAAATACTTCAGGCAGATGAAGCCCCTCTTTCATGAAATAGGCGCCTCCATTTACAAAAGCTCCCATTTTTGCATCCAAACTGCCTGCTGAGCTCCAACTGATATAATGACTCTTCCATGCGGCGATTGTAGCAAATCCCGCTGTTGACGCGATTACAGACATCAACCCCAATGAACCTTCCCCCAGCATAGATCCAAAACCAATCATTCTGGCATCTTTAATGTTATTAAGTTGTTTAGATGTAGTTCCGGAACCAACAAGACCATGAAATCCGGATATAGCACCACAAGCTATCGTAATAAACAGGAATGGAAACCACGGCAAGCCCCCCTCGACCTCAAGATTAATGGCGGGTGCTACCATTGGAGGGTGCGCAATAAAAAGGCCCAAATACATAATGCTCAATCCGACAAAGAGCTGATGCGAGTTGATAAAGTCCCTTGGTTGTAGCAGTAGCCAGACAGGAAGAATCGAAGTTATAAATGCATAAACAAGAAGCAACAAAATCCATGACTCAATCTGCCCACCAATGAAGACAGGTAAGTGCAAGGGTGTATGCATACCAAGATAAATAAAGCCGTATAAAACAAACAACGCCATTATTGAAGGAATGAGGATCCCATACTTTGCTTTGTAAATAACTACGCCTATTGCAACGGCAACTATAATTTCAATATTAACTGGTAATACTGTAGTTGGAAATTGCGAAAACAGGGTAGCAATTATATAAGCAAAAACAGCAATGACTATCCATGTAAGAAAGAAGATAATAGTGAGAAACAGTGCACGTGCTCTTTTGCCAATGATTATACCCGTCAAATCACCGATGGAGTGCCCCTTATTCTTTGCAGAGAGAACAAGACATCCAAAATCATGCACCGCGCCTATGAATATTGTACCAAAAACTACCCACAACACAGCTGGTAACCAACCCCATATAACGGCTATAGCCGGTCCGACAATTGGAGCGGCACCAGCTACTGATGTGAAATGATGCCCAAAGAGAACGTGCTTGTTTGTAGGAACATAATCTATACCATCCTTAAACTCATGGGCAGGTGTTACAATATTTGCGTCCAGTTTATATATCTTGTCAGCAAGGAATTTTGAATAAAAAAAGTAACTTGCAAAAAAGCAGGATAGAGAGGCAATAGCTAAAATGGCGGCATTCATATATTAATTATCTATGTAATTCGGTAATTTAGGGATCGAGAGATTTTTCAATAAAACAATCACAAATGGTAATTTAGGAAATGTGAATCTCAGGAGAGCGGTATGCGGACAGACCGCGTAACCGTTTTGACTCATTACTTTGAGAATTCATGCCAATCTGCAGGCAAGGATTCTCAAGAAAAGAAGGCTCAATTAGATTTTGACAGGCAATATACAACTCAAGTAAAATACGTTATTTCATCCGTTTCTTACACGCTGAACAACAATCTTCTGAACACCGAAATTTAATGCTTCTCTGTGGCTTGGAAACCATACATCAATACGATTACCCTTTATGGCGCCACCTACATCTTCAGCCCTGAATATAGTGTTAGGAAACCCCTTTATTCTTAATCTACTACCCAGCTTAATAACTCTCTTATCAACTGCTACAGTCCCCCATCGTGCCCTTTTACCGGTCGCAGTAATCCCATACCACTTATCGGACGGATCTTTATCACAGCATTTCTCACATGAGCAATATGCGGTTGCTTTAAACACTTCTGCATCTACAATGTTAACAAAAAACATACTAGATAGAAATATAAATATACTAGCAAAAAACACTGTAACAGACTTTCTGGTACATAGTAATCCCGTACTTCCTTTTCTTCTAATCACCATTTGAAAACCTCTTCTTGAAATCACTTGCTCAAAGTATTCAATAACAAACCTCCTTGCGTTGTTATTGAAACTCTAAAAGCAGCAAATTACNGAAACACTCAACATTACCCTTTCCCTGGTAATATTTACTCTCTACCTTTTGATTATAGAACTNAATAAATGATGTTAAACAAATACACAAAAGACAGATTGCTTACGANTGATCAGTAAAAAAGCCTTACTACCGAAGACATTAATCAAAAGANCTTTGGCAGTAAGGCTGNCTTTGTTATAACAACTGCATCAAAACCCTNCACTTTGCGTCTCGTGATCACTCACGATTTGCCCTTATCTCGACGTAAACTNTTTTTATATTTATTATAAAANGACTNTAGCCTACGCAATATTCCCGGTAACAGTCACNAAAAAAGCCTTACTGCGCAGACATTAGTTTAGAATATCTCTCACAGTAAGGCTTTCTATATTACGGCATCTACCTAAATGGACATTACATTGCCCATCTAATTTATGCCCTTATTGTATATAAGTATTTTTCTGTGGGTGAGTATAATTAAAACTAGAGACATTCTATAAAACATACTGACAAATGTCTAGAAAAAATACGTATGCCAAGGTGGCCAAATTAAATCAGATGCAGTACTTTTTTGAAATTAAGCGATGAATGATGTTCAGTTAGAATATTATTCAGTCCATTCAATAAACTCACAAGTTGCCTATAGTACGTGTGTTAAAAAATTGAACTATGAAAAAATATAAAAACTTGTATGAAAATTCACTGAAATTAGAAAACTACTTGCTGAGTTAATTAAATACTATTTTCATTTATCTCAAATATAATTGGCACGATCGGACTAAGTGGCATTTTAGCTATTGCAAAGTTATTTTTTGTACTTGCTTTGTTATCGACCAGAATACGAGCGTATTTCCAATCTAACGGTTCGGCGTCAAAAAGTCCGCAGATCCTATTCTTGGCCTTTTTGGAAGAAGGATCACCACTACTTCCGGTATCTTCAACAGAGTCAATAATATCAATATTCATATTTGTCACCGGAGACCACTTAATTTGAGCATTATTTGATATAATATCGTCAAAATCATCCCGCGTAATCAGTATCTCTTTAACACTATCAATATTGAGCAAGTTAGAATAAGCTATGTACTCATATCTAATTAAATTAATATTGAGGCTTTCAGTCATAATTGCTTGCGTCGCAATTTTAATACCATTCTTCTACAACAGAAATAAATATTCGTAAGATACTAATAATTAGCAACTTATACTAAAACAAAAATTCATGTTCTTGTAAAATACAATAAATACTGGCTCATACACGCAATTTGTACGTTAAAAACCAATTCCAGGAATCTGACAGTTTAATATTTACGTATATTTGCTGACAAGTATATTTTTAAGTCATTAAGTATTGTATTTGAGCTACTTACGTGATTATTAGAAAATAGTCAATTTGGATTGATTGTTTAACTATTATCATACAAGTTAGAATAGATATAAAGAATGGTTCAAAGTGTGCTTCTTTTGTATTTTGCGTAGTAGCACCTTTAGGCTGTATAATCTGCTTACACGCTGAGGAGAGTGCGTGTACTATAAGAGATCTATATTCAAATTTCAGGTGCTAATATTACAGAACTCTGATACCTTATTTGCAATTTCCAGCTCTTTGTCTAGATAGAAGTGATCACAATCGTACATTATTTCAAGTATCCTAGGTTCTGATATATTTAGCATTCCTTTCTCAACCTCTTCAAGTGAAGATGTAAAATCATTATCTGCGCAAATGAAAAGCTTTGGCTTTTTATACTCCTTTAGAAATCCGGTATCAAATCTACCAAATGGAGTAGAGATAGCTGTAAATCCGCTCACGTCATTATTTCCCACGCTCAGCATCATCGCCACTATTGCTCCAAAAGAATACCCTGCAACAAACATACTTTTAGTACCAATTGTTGTTTCTAAATAGTTTGCTGCTGAAGTAGCATCCACAATAGCATCAGAACAATCATCACTATTTAGAATAGCCTCCCAATACTCATACACCTCTGCAATATTGTCTAGCTTACTTTCGCTTTTACCAACACCACGATAATTAAACCGCAACGTCGCGAAACCATTCTCAGGCAACACACTGCTCAACACAGTAATAACATTATTTTCCATATCACCACCGAGGTGAGGGTGAGGCGGACACAATAGTGCTAACGGAGGATTTATAACGTTTTCATCATACGCCAAAACCCCCTCCAGCTTCAAACCGTCCGAGTTGAAATGTACATGCTCTTCAATCATATTTCCACTAACTCATTTAATATTAAATATTTCTACTAACACAATATGCTGAAATGAGACGTTACAATACTCAAACCATGTTCGTATTGCCATAAAACAAGACATCTGTTCTGATTAGTACAAATTAAGGCAAAAAGAGCTAGTTCAAAACTATTCTAAGTATTGGACAGGCAATCGTAATGTTAGTTCTATGTGGGATGTGGCGGGTTTGCATAACTCTAACTCTCTAAACGATGGAAACATCCTTTACAATTTCCTGAACAATTTTGGCAACAGCTTTAGAGCCATGAGCATGATCGTGGGCCTCTTTTGAGCTCAGAGCAGTGATCGTCATGATCGGAAGAGTTGGTTTGAGCTTTGATCACATCAACTTAATGAGCTGAATACCATCAACATTATGCATCATCCAGTCGGTAACCAAGACGCCGAATTATTCTTTCTGAGCCAACCTGAAGGCCTCTGCACCATCTACTGCAACAATCATTTCGAAAACCGGCTTTGCTCAAAATACAAACAAGATACACCCGACTGGTACTATCGTCTTCAGCTATAACAACTTTAGACACTAATATTCCCCCTCCCGACCTACTGTATTACATTATATTTTGCAGGCAGCTATTTATAATTTATTAAAATGATGGTTTTGACTTAAACCATATACGATTGTCGCTTCTACGGAAACTGATAGTGCCAAATGAGCGTGCATTATCGTACTCATACTTCCATATCTCCGCATCTTCAGTATAATGTATATCTGTAGGGATACCCAGTATGTTTTCAACCTCTTTTTTAGTAAGGTAATTTGGAATTTGTGACCATTTATAAGCAATCTGATTCTTTGTTGGTCCTGTGGAAGTAGACGAAGTCTCCATCATAGAACATCCAGTAACAAACATTAATACTACTGACAACAAAATACTTTTCATTACAATCGCCCTTCCTTCACATAATCAGTGCTATTTAATATTTTTCAGTCTTGCACTTAAACTGCTGTGAAACCTACGCATTTTACTTATTATTAGTTTTCTGTCAACAAAGATCAGAGTAAATCACAATTGCACACAGGAGTATAAATCCTTGAAAGAGTATAGATCAAGTAGGTGAATCAAATTTCATAATTGAGTATTTTTCATTCCAAAGCCTCTAGCCCCGCTTCAAGGTTATCCATGATACTTATTGTTAGATTGAAGTTGTGTGTTCCGTATCTCCTAATCAAGTCCACAGTCGTAGCTGTTTTCTCTAGGAATATATCCATGTCTACCAACTCCTTGTTTTTTACCTCATTGCCCATATCTTTATCTGGAACTTTCATGCCACTCTCAACTAGCAATTGTACACGAGAGCCAAATTCCTTCAACCTAACTTTAATAGTTCTTGTCCAGGCACTATACAGTTTTCCATAATCATTGTTGTGGCATTCTACACAGTACTCCTCTACTCCTTTGAATTTCAAAATACTTTCATTATATTTATGGCAATCTTCACATTTAACGACTCTGGACATCATATCAGGTGCAAAAGTGGTCTCAACAACCCCAACTGTCCCCTTTTGATATTCGGAAGGCTCTTTGTGACAATCACTACAACCCATCTTATTTTCAGAAATATGATGGCATTTACTACAATTGAGATTAAATATATCGTTGTAGTATGTTGAAGTGTTTTAACCTGCTCACATATCTTGTCTACAATCTCAGGATGGCAGTGTCCTGCATTTAATACTGAAATGCCAGCATAAAAATCCAAATATTTTTTCCCGGAATGATCAAATACATATTGCCCTTCTCCTCTTACCATCTGCACAGGATCCTGATAAAAATGGTATACACAAGGAATCATGTATTCATTCTTCTTTCTAATTATTTCCTCTGGGCCAATATATGATTCTCTATTTTGCATTACTATTTATTTACCGATTATTAGAAGAAACTCCCGGTTATGATTATAAGGTCTCCATTCAGGTAGTTTATCCATATTGTCTATTTGCCATCCCTTGTCAATCGCTTTACGTAAATATTTAAACGCATCATCTTCTTTCTCAAGTCTTGCATTAGACGAGGCGAGATAATAGTAATCTTCTCCCCATATCCTTGTAGGAGGAAAAACACCACGGCTAAGATCCAATGCCTTCATATATGACTGTTTTGAAATCGAATAATTACCAAGTTTGTAGTTCAGAAGCCCCAGGTACCTGAAATATTTAACACGCATATTGATTGCTAATTGAGATGGATCATTTTGCAGCATAGTGTTCACTTTATTCAGATGATTATGAGCGTCACTATATTGTTTGTTTTGAGTGAGACCGTAAACGTATGGTACCTGAAAATAGACGTTTTCTGGATAGTGTTCTGCAAGCCATTTAGAGTTAAGGTAAAACGCGTCCCAATCTTCCTCTCCTCGATAAGTTCTCAAGAGAATCTTTCTCGCTTCCACAGAAAGTAATGAACTATTGTCACGGACAAGTTCCAGTTGCCTGATACCATTATCCTTATCACCCGTTGTTCCACCAAGCAGAAATGACAATGCCTTAACAAATTTAGGCATTATAGCAGAAAAATAGTTATATATACCCAGACCAAGATAGGCGTCGTGATACTCCTGATCTTTATCTACAATCTTTTTCATCATCTTATACCCCTTCTTGCCTTTCCAGAAAGCCTTCCACATTTGGCCGTTCAGGATATAAAATCTTCCAATATTACCAGTTGCTCCTCCAATACAATATTGAGCACTCTCATAACCTAGGCTCTCTTTAGTACGTTTGCGAGAAATTTCGATAGCTTTGTTGTTAAGGTAAAGTATCTGATCTTTCAGCTTGTAGACTTCTTCTTCTGTCTTGTTATTAAGGTTCTGAAACATATTAAGATATAGACCGCCTTTGAATAGATATGGCTCCGGGTCATCAGGCCATTCGCTTATAGCTTCGTCAAATACTGACTCAGACCGCTCTATATTCATTTGATAAGACAAATCCATTGCCAGTCTTATCTTCTCTACTAATAGGCTCTTTTGTGGATTATGACTTGATAGTGTTTCAGCATTAGAATAATTACATAATAAAATACAGCTTATTATAAATAAAAACAGATAAGAAAAAATACCGGGGTTATTACATTCTTCTTGTATCATGTTCAGATTAACCTTTTGATTCTGTGAAATTGTTATTGTTAAAGTTTTCAAAAGCACATTCAAACGCCTTTTACAATACGTTCCGCAAGATCAAATGGAAGGGAGGCTTTAAGCACTTTTTTCTTTACTATCTCTGTGTTATACTCTGCTTTTCTTAAAGAGGCTTGTTTTGCCACTGTATCGTAAATCATGTAAGAGGCCTTTGGTGTTCCGTCTCTTGACTGGCCTACAGACCCGGAATTTATGTAGTAGCGTTGACCGGGTTTCAATGAAACATCAAATGTCTCCTGCCTCTCCATTGATTCTCTTTCAACCAGCATAAGCCTGTTATCAAATTGGTCTGTTGGGATGAATACGGAAGCAGAGATATCTCTTTTTTGCTTTGTATATAGATATGCTGAAGGCTTGTGCGTATGACCGGAAATGGTTATGCTTGAATGTAGTATATCGTAGTTCAAAGTTGCCGCATTCTCTACATACCGATAACCTTGAGGATAGACTGGCGTGCTGTGTACCAACTCTATACCAAATTTCCTTATTTTCTTTTTATACCATAGTGACTCAAGGAACCTGATATTAGGCCTTTGCAGTACCTTGGTTGTCCACTTTGCAGCATTTCCTGCGGAAGTAGCCATTACACTACATAGAGAAGGCTGCCCAATAACCTCTCTGTCATGATTTCCTGCTACCACATTAGCTTTATTGCCCATTGAAAAAATGAAATCTATAATGTTTTTTTTGTCAGCATTGTCAAGATCTATTTCTTGTATTGACTCTTGAATCTCTTTCTGTAAAGCCGATTTACCGTTCATTAAAAATCTTATGATGGTACAACATTCATTAGGGTTAGGGCCATAACCAACAATATCACCTGGTATCAATATTCTATCAATCTTTTCGTTACCACTATGAAGGTCAGAAAAGACAGAAACCAACGCTTCAAGATTACTGTGAATGTCAGATATGATCAAAAATTTCATTTTTCTACCCTATATTAAATTATAGCCTCTAATGATTGTTTTAGTTGTTTTGCAGAAGCTATTCTATTCGCAGGATCTTCCTCTAATGTTGACATTATAATCTCTTCAAGTTTTTGAGGGATTGATGAATTAAATTCCCTTGGAGAAGTCTTTTTTTCATGCCATTTTTGGCCAGTAATGATTTCAAAAAAAACTGCAGCCGTTGAATATAAATCTGCCTTGCCATCAATGGACAAAAAGAATGAAATTGCTTCCAAAGGAACATTTTCAGGTGTATTCCTAAGCTGTTCAACCAAAGTTAGTTGCTCAGGAGAAGCATAATCCATACTAATTCCTTTTAAAATACCTGCTTTTCGTATCGTAAGTTCGAAATCAATCAAATAAACTATTCCTGAGTCCGGGTTCAGTAACAAGTGACCAGGCTTTATATCGCAGTGGATGAAATTTTTTGAATGTAAATAATCCAACGGATCACAAACACTGATAAAGCATTTAATAACATCGTCTACCGGTGGAAAATAGCCTGTTTTCATTTTATAGTAATCCATAAGATCAGTATTGCTGGTATGATCAAGTACAATAAAATGTTGTTTCAGCACAACCTTTTCGTCATCGTACATAATCTCCTGGCCAAAGTCATAAGCCTTAGGAATTTGCGCATGATCTATTTCCTGTAATACATAATATTCATCTTCAAAGCTAAGGTGTGGACAATATTTTACACCCATATTTTTTATATCCAAGGCATCATTTTCCACTAACAATGCATAATTTGACTTGTGCATATCGGCAACTGTCTTGAAAGACTCAAATTTGTAGTCCTTTATAGAGTACATTACATTATTTATTTAGATTATTGACTGTACTTGTATAATACATTTTTACTTCTATCATACACCTTGTATCTCATTGCCACCACAAGCTATAACTAGCTTATATTTGTAAAACAAGCATACATGATAATAACATAGGCTTAGAACTTACGAGAACAAAAGTGATCTCACTAATGATAGATACAATAATCTTACATAAGATGCAATACGTAAAAATACGTTATTATCAATTATTTATAAAGTGCAATGAATTCTATTCTCACTAAACTTTATAATACGTAGCCACTTTTTTATCAAAACAGAGCGTACTGAAGGCTTAGTAATAACCATTCAATATGCCCTTCTAATCATCATGTTATCGGAATAACGGAAAATCATTGTCTTTTTTTAATGCTGTTTCCTTAAAACGTATAATTTTTTTATTTAACATTGTACCTAACTATCGTATAATTTTTGCACAATATTTTTTAGGCAGTTTCTTAAATACACTTACACGGTTCACCGTGCTATTCTGCTTAATTTCAACTTGACTTCTCAAATAGGCTCTTTAGAAACTGAAGAGACTGTTCACAGGGATATGGCCATACTGGAAGAATCTATGGCAAAGGATGCAAGCAGAGAGAAAATCTATACTGATAAGCTTGGCAGATGGATATATGCCAAACCAAGATGAAAATAACGCAAGTAAGACACTGTCTGTGTATCATATTAATGATTTTATTCTTAGAATTAATATAAATGGAAAAGTTTTGATTGAAGGAGGAATACTTTATGAAAAAGATAGAAGCAATAATTCGTCCAGAAAAGTTTGATATCATTAAAGATGCTCTTACAGAAAAAGGTTATGGTGGGATGTCAGTAGCAGAAATGAAGGGCCATGGCAACCAGAAGGGAGTCAGTGAAGTCTGGAGAGGAAAGAGATATAGGGTAGATCTACTACCAAAAGTAAAGATTGAACTTGTTGTTTCTGATGATGCTGTAGATCAGGTAGTTCAAACTATTATTGATGAATCACAGACTGGAAGTATTGGAGATGGAAAGATATTTGTCTCCGAGATATCAAATGTGTATAGGATCCGCACTGGTGAACAGGGTGATACTGCAATTTAAGGCAACTATTCTCAAACTCAAATACTGAGATTAATTGACTTTTGATTGTCATAATAAAGGAGATCAGAACTGTCTCTACTCACATAATATTGTGATATTAAGACAGCGTGATCTCCTTTTGTATTTACCTCAGTTTTAGCTCGTATTTCGCATTTACACATACAAAAGAAAATGTTATTATCCCCCTTACGCAAGAGTCCTAAGACCGTCATACTTTCTTTTACCTATTTCTATACAGGTAGGATTTTAGCGTATTGAGAAACATATTATGCGAAACAATATACATTTACGTAGTTTATTAGGGCTAGTAACGCATTGGTGCATTGCCGCTCCGGTTACGATGTGCTATCTTTTGTTTATAGCATTTCATTCAACTGAAGCCTCTGACATGGCCAGTACCTATTCGATTCACTCTACAGAAATCAGAGACATAACAGAGGTCAAAATATCCATTGATCTGGCTTGGACTCTCCTATGCGGATTTCTGGTCTTCAATATGCGGGCTGGATTTGCTTTTCTGGGTGCAGGATTTCTTCAAAAGAAAAACACTTTAAACTACCTGACAATGAGTTTTATGGATTTTTGTGTAGGTGGCTTAATATATTGGGCTTTTGGTTTTGCTCTAATGTTTGGAGGATCATATCTTGCCTTTGGACTTGATGCCGGAAATGCGCTCTTCGGCTACAGCGGATTCTTCCTCTCTTTTGGTTCATTCGACTACTCCACTTCAAAGTTGTGGCTGTTTCAAATGATGTTTTCTGCTGCTGCTTGTACTATTGTAGCTGGTGCAGTTGCCGAACGAATCAAGTTCAATGTTCATGTAATTTGTAGTGCTGCTCTCTGTGGGATCATGTATCCTGTCTATGGTCACTGGGTTTGGGGAGGCGGTTGGCTTGCAAGCCTTCCTTTTGGATCCGGAATGAAGGATTTTGCAGGATCAGGAGTGGTTCACGGAATAGGTGGCTTGATAGCCCTAGTCGGAGCTTGGATGGTCGGCCCCAGATTTGGCAAGTACAACCCCGATGGTACACCTAATATGTTCCATGGCCACAACCTCTCCTTTGTCGTATTGGGAACTCTTTTCTTACTATTCGGATGGTTTGGATTTAATGCAGGAAGCACATTAGGCTCTACCGATCTCAGGGTTTCAATAATTGCATCAAACACTTTCCTTGCTGCATGTACAGGAGGAATAACACTTATGTACATCACATATTACAATACAGGAAAATACGATATAGTTAGGACATGTAAGGGCGCCCTAGCAGGTTGTGTGGCCATAACAGCTTCTGGAGCATATGTTTCCCATTGGGCAGCAGTGGCTATCGGCTTTATTGCTGTTTTCATTTTGAAGGCAAGCCTTCACTTTATAGAGAACAAATTGCGAATTGACGATCCAGTTGGTGCAATTTCTGTTCACGGTGCAAGCGGACTATGGGGATTACTTTCTGTTGGTATTTTTGCTGACGGATCTTATCTTGGAGTTAAGGGATTAATTGCTGGATCAGGGTGGCAACTGTTATCCCAATTTATTGGTTGTGTTGTGTTAATGATATGGGCACTAGGTCTCGGATATATATTATTTTACATTTTGAAAAGAACAATCGGACTCAGAGTGCCGGTAAGTGAAGAAAACACCGGTATAGATCTTTATGAACACGGCATTCCATGCTATCCAGATTCTAGTTGATGCCTATCCAATTATGATGCTTAATAAAAAAACATCTAATATAATAGACCATGTACTTTTTAATAGCAAGCGGAAAGAAGAGTCTATATTACGAAATGTTTGATGATAAATCATCATTAGAAGAACACATAAACCGTCGCAGAAGATTCTTTAATAAAAAATTTCAAAACAATCTGGCTTATATTGTCAAAGGAGATGAGATTCTTCCCGCCAGAAAGTACTTGGAAGAAGAATCAAACAATAATCTAGAGTAACTGAAATACCTGGGAATTGTACACTCCATTTTGAAAGGAAATAATATGTACAGATTAGGAAGTTACGAATTTGAATATTTCAAGTACAGGCCA
>PBQF01000010.1 GCA_002724975.1 Parcubacteria group bacterium | reverse complement strand
TGGCTACGGTTTGCTCCGTACCTCCGCAAACCTCCGCCCATATTGCACGGGTGTAGCCTATCGGCTATTATACACCCGCGCAACATCGTATATGCCGAAACGTTATACGACATACCAATAAATTCTTCTTGTTTTTATTAAAATAAATTGGGGGATTTTATTCTCTTTTACCATCTATGACAAAATCACTTAACGTAAAATTTGAAAAGGGAGTTCGTTTGCTTGTTGAACATTTTCCAGTTTCAGACGAATCAAGTAGAAAACCTGTTCTGTTTCATGATATCAGAGTTGGGACTTATTTATACAATCATGATTACTCCGAAGATATTGTCTTGGCTGGTTTGTTGCACGATGCTATTGAGTTCTCGAGTGCAACGGAAGAAATCTTAAAGGCTGAGTTCGGGGACAATGTAGTGAAGTTGGTACTTGCAAATACCAAAGATGATTCTATTCAAGATAAACATGAAAAGACTGCCGAACTCATCCAGCGCTGTGCAGATAACGGCCAAGACGCACTAATTGTAAAAACAGCTGACATCCTAGATAGTTTCAAATGGTATGCCAGCCAAGATAGCGTCGAGCAGCTTAAGTATTGTATGAGGAACGCAAACGCTATTTTCAAATACAAAAAAGATGAATTCGATGATAAAATATTCCATGAACTTGATCCATGGAAAAAACGCTTTGCCAATTTGACCGAATAAAATCCCCCAATTTATTTAATGAAGAATTTATTGGTACGTCGTATAACAGCCGATAACCGGTTAGTGTATTCTCACTCACCCAAATCCTTGTTACACAGGACTTCGGTTATCGGCGAACGTTATATGTAATTTGAGTCAGGAACAAAAAAAAAATAATGTAGGGGCAAAAATTTATATAGATCGCTAATTCATCAATATTATGGACAAAAAAATCATAAACCATTACTTGCAATTTGGCACATTTACTAATCCAGGTTGTTATAAAGAATTTCTTCAAAATCTTCCAGATGATGTTAAAGAACTGGGCAATTTAATCAGTCATCAAAATATTCATCGTGTAACACTAAAAGAGGGCAATACAAAAGCCAACAGGGACAAACGTTATGGAGATATGAACAAGTTTCCTTGGTATAGAATGAGGTGTGAAGATGAAGTTTTACCCAATACTGTTTCAATGGTTGCAGAATTATTGAGATTAGACGATAGAGGTTTCTTGCCAAATAGAAAAGTAGAAAATAAAATTATTGTTACTTGTCGTAACGTATCTATTTTAATGGCCTCTATTTTAAAATCCAAAGGAATTCCTTGCAGAGTTCGTTCAGGCTTTGCACCTTATTTCTTTAAAGGAAGTTGGGATCATTGGATTAATCAATATTGGGATATAGACAAGCAACAATGGATTACTTTTGATGCTGATGGCTTTTTTGATAAAACAATCGGTTTTGATCAGTACGACATACCTGAAGCTAAGTTCAATTGGGCAGCTGATACGTGGCTTGGATTAAGAAATGGAAAAATAAAAGAAGAAAATATTTGCCACGCCGCAGGATTCAATGGTCTGATGCCTGCACTTTGGGCTGTGTTTTATGATTTTTATTGTTTAATGAATTATGAAACGTTCTATAATCAACTACCAAGTTATATTCATTTTAAATTTGACAAATTAACTGAAAAAGATTTTGAAGAAATTGATGAATTAGCTAAGTTGATGTTAGACCCTGATAAAAATTTTGATGAAATACTTAAAATTTGGGATACAAAAAAGAAATTTAGAATTTTGAATAGTCCCTTAGTAGGAGACGCCGATCATGTTAAGTGGAAATAAATTTTTGCCCCTTTTTTTAACAAAATGTTCCTGACTCAAACTCACTCCGCTATCGCTCCGTGCCACGCTGCGCTCTCCCTACACTTCGTTTCGGTCGGGACATATAACAAGGATTTAGAGGAAAATCTCTCGGCTCGAGATTTTGCCCAAATTTTTGCTACGCAAAAACTTCTCTAAATCCCGATGTTATGTGAAATTGTTGCGCTATAATCTAATCAAATAAAATATGCAGAAAATAAAATTAACTTGGTATGGTCGCTGTTGTTTTTTAATTGAAATAAATAACAAGAAAATATTGATTGATCCCCATGATCAGTTTGACGATGTTTATATGGGGATCGTTGATGCTGATCATGTTTTGATTAGTAGTGTTGCTCACGACCATGGCCACATTGCTGCTTCCCCTAATTCATTAACTCATCACGAGGTTGGCTCGGAAATATTAGAAAGCAACATTGAAATAGCTGGGATAATGACTAAAGAATCACGAGGAACCAGCAATTTGATTTACAACATCAAAATAGATAATTTTTCTATCACTTGCTTTGCTGATTTGGGCGACCCACAATCACTTGAAAATTTGTCGCAGAAAGACAAAAAAGTTCTCCAATCAACAAATATCGCTTTTGTGCGCCCAAATCAAATTTTGCATGAACCCAAAGTAACATCCGGAGAATTAGCACTAAGATACTGTGATCCAAAAATTATTATTCCATATCACTTTTATCCTGCAAAATTTATCAAACGAAATGAAGGGCTTAAAAAGGCTTTGCTATATTTGGTATGGGTAGATAATATGATAGAAAAATTATCTTATAAAAAACAACGGCTCGATGGATGCGAAGTTGAAATAGACATAGATGATTATGATAATAAAACAGCAATTTTATTTTCTGATATTCATCCACAGGTTGTTTATAAAAAGGAATAGCACAACAACATCACATAACACCTGCATATGCGGTTCCAGAAATTCACCTTTAATAGATTTTCTCTTTCGCCCCCAACGGGGCCCCTTCGGGATCCGCTCCAAAGAAAGATTAATAAGGAGGATAAATTTCTTACACCCAAATTTTAAAAATGAATAATAATATTAAATAGGAATTTTTAAAACTTCGCATCATACGGAAACGTTAGGTAACATTCATTTTTGCAATCATGAATCAGAAAAAATTATGGCAACGAAAATGGAAGAATGATCCGTCTGAATTGCCTCCAAACAATTTTGCTCATCGAGCATATAAAATAGCGCAACAAGGCAAACATAAAACGTTGCTTGATTTAGGTTCCGGCAAAGGGCAAGATGCACTGTTTTTTGCAAAGAATGATTTGTCAGTCACAGCTGTCGATTTTTCTGATAATGCCCTTCAGCTACTCGATAAAATGGCCGCGATAAAAAATCTAAAAATCAAAACCATCCAACAATCTATTGATGATTTGCATTTTAAGGATAGTTCGTTTGATATTATTTATGCGCATTTAAGTTTGCATTATTTTCCGGATAAACAAACAACAAAAATATTCAATCAATTGTACAAAATGCTCAAAAAAGATGGCCTTCTATTTGTAAAATGCAAATCAACAGATGACGCATACTATGGGCGGGGTACAGAAATTGAAGATGACATGTTTTCTTTTCGCGACCATAAAAGGCACTTCTTTAGTAAAGAATACCTCCAACAAAAACTCGCAAAATTTTCTTCTGTTCAAGTCAAAAAAACATCATCAACTTACAAAAACTACAAATCTTCTTTTGTGGAGGCAATTGCAAAAAAATAGTGCAAAAATGAACATCACCTAACAGCGCGTATGCGCCACTTGGCTTCGGTGGCTGGTAAAACCATCCCCCATCGCCAAGTTCAATTACTCCGTTTCGTTTATGGTCCAAAAATGTTACCATAAACTCACTTCGTAATCGCGCATCACGCGCAAACGTTATATGCCATTGGCTTTTCATTTCTTTTAATAATCAATTAACAGGGACGATTTATGCTCGGTCTTAAACGCGATACAGTAAAGTTAGCAAGTGCTCACGATGAATGGGCGCGGCTTTTTGACAAAGAAAAACAGTTGCTACTTGATACGTTCGGAGATCGCATTATAACTATTGAACATGTAGGCAGTACTGCAATACCTGGAGTGCCGGCAAAACCTTTAATAGATATGAATGTTGCAATCTCCTCACTCGAGGATAAATATATTGAGGAGTTTGTTGCGCCACTTGAAAAACTTGGTTATCACTACATGCATAAATTTCCAGAACGTCATTTTTTTGCGAAAGGCCCAGAAGAAAAACGCACACATCATCTTAATCTCGTTGAGCTTGGCAGCAATCAATGGCGCAACTCAATGGTGTTTCGTGATTATATGCGGCGCAACAAAAATGCTCGTGAAGAATACGCCGAGCTTAAAGAAAAGCTGGCCGGTAAATACGCCGAAGACCGAGCATCATACACCAAAGAAAAGGAAGATTTTATTCAAAAGATTTTTCAGCTTGCTAAGACTGAAAATCGTCCGAGTTAATTGATAAGAAATGAAAAGCCAACAGCATATAACAAAGTATATGAGGTTCGTTGCTACGCACTCACCCAAATTTCGCACACATTATTGAATAATAAGGAGTGTGCGAAACTTCTCATATACTTGAACGTTATACAAAATAAATTTTTATCCCATAAATTCTATACATATGACACATTACTTTATAACAGGCAACAAAAATAAATTTGACGAAGTAAAATCTATATTACTAAACGTCAAACAGCTTGATATTGATTTACCAGAAATCCAAGAAATTGACGCCCGAGATGTCGTGGAAGCAAAACTTTTAGAAGCTCTTAATCATAGAAAAGGCAGCTTTATTATTGAAGATACATCTTTGTATCTAGATTGTTTAAACGGACTGCCAGGCCCTTTGATTAAGTGGTTTCTAAAAACAATTGGAAATCAAGGACTTTATAATCTGGCCAAGAAATTAGGCAACTACAAAGCAGAAGCGAAAACCATTGTTGGTTACGCTAAAAGTCGCAAAGACATACATTTTTTTGAAGGTGTAGTCAAAGGCACAATTGTCTCGCCTAAAGGTAAATCAGGATTTGGCTGGGACCCGATTTTCAAACCAAACCGAGCTTCTAAAAGTTTTGCTGAAATGGACATTGCAGAAAAAAACGCCATCAGTATGAGACGGATCGCGTTAAACAAGCTGAAAGAATTTATGGGATAAAAATTTACATCATATAACACTGCATAAGAGGTAAAAGTAAAAGCGAGAATTTAGATTTGATAATGTGTCGCTTTTCCTTTTACCCAAATTGCGCTTCGGGTATCAACGATAGATGATATCTATTCTGTACACCTGATAGCCACACTCATTCTGATTAACACGGCGCAACTTCTCTTATGCAGATACGTTAGCTGAAATATTCCTTTTCTTTTACGGGCTGTCGCCCGTTTGTTTTAAAAATTTTCAAATTTCTTTTTCTTTTATTTATAAAGGGGAATAAGGTGTTTTATCCGCTCCGCTACGAAAACGATTTATTAACTAGTAGTCAAAAATATGCTTAAATAAAGACATTATTAAATAATTTACTAATTAACTCAAAAACTATGAACAAAAAAACAATCGGAGCAATTATTGCTCTAGTCGTGGTAGTACTCTTAGTTGTTGTTTTTACTCAGAGCAACAAGAATAATTCCGACAACCAGCAAACAAAAAAATCAGTCACTATTGGCATGGTTACGTTTCCTGGATATGCACCTTTGTATTTGGCAAAAGAAAAAGATCTTTTTAATGATGTAGATGTTAACTTAGTACGAATTGAAGCAATAGGTGATCTTAGAGCAGCAATGAACAGCGGGCAAATTGATATGTATGCTGCAACTTATGATATTTTTGAAGCAGTTGAAGGCAACGAACCTCCAGGGATTGGATTTCTTGCAATAGACGAATCACATGGTGGTGATGGTGTGGTTGTTTCTAATGATATTACAGAATTGAAAGACCTAAAAGGTAAAACAGTCGCCGCAGAACCTGGCTTTCCTCCTTTTTTCATCTTGCAATACTTATTAAATAAAGAAGGGATGAGTTTGGCAGATGTAAACTTCAAAGATCTTCCTTCAGCAGATGCTGGAAATGCATTTGTTGCGAATCAAGTAGATGTTGCTGCTACTTATGAACCTTACTTATCTATCAGTGCAGATAAAAGAGCTGGAGCAAAGATATTAGTTTCAAGTGCAGATACCCCGGGTTTAATTGTTGATTTATTGTTTGCTTCAGAAAATTTAGTTAAAAACGACCAAGAAGTTCTTAAAAAGATTTCTGACGGTTGGTTTTCTGCTGTCGATTATTGGCAAAATAATCCAGATGAATCAATGCAAATTATGGCTGATGCCTTTGGTGTAGATAAGGCTGAAATGGAAGATATCAAATCGGGAATTAGTTGGTTGACCTTAGAAGATAATCAAAAATTATTTGACAAGAAACAATCCAACAACGCTTATGCAACTTTTGATCTTGTGGGTGATATCTTAGAAAGCAACAACTCAGCAGGAGTTAGAGTAAAATCAAGCGATAAATTGTCTAACAAGACAATTAAAAGTTATAAATAAATTTATATTTCCATGAAATTATTTAGAGGAAATTATATCTTCTCAATTTCCATAGTGGTTTTGCTATCACTATGGATTTTGGGTTCATGGATGAAACTTATAAACCCGATATTCTTCCCGTCAATACAGGAATTTTTATTAGCAACACAAAAACTGTTTCTGCACAAATCCTTTATGTCCGATATCGGCATTTCAGTTTTTAGAGTTTTAACTGCTTTCCTGTTAGCCTTTATTATTGCTGTCCCGCTCGCTCTGTTGATGGGTTCATGGAAAAAATTACATAACTTATTCTCACCATATATCGACTTCATTAGATATTTACCTGTTCCGGCTCTTATTCCATTAACAATTTTATTTTTTGGGATAGGAGAGGGTGCAAAAATATCCCTTTTATTTATTGGTACTTTTTTCCAACTTATTTTATTGATAATTGATAATTTAAATAACGTGCCTAAAGAGTATTTAGACTTATCTCATACTTTAAATTTCAGTAAATATAAAGTACTAAAAACAAAATTATCGAGCATTGCTCCACAATTATTTAATAATTCTCGAATAACTTTAGGGTGGTGTTGGACTTATCTTGTAATTGCGGAATTGGTTGCCGCAAATTCTGGTATTGGGCACATGATCAAAGAGGCACAAAGGTTTTCTAACATACCGGATTTATATGTCGGGATCGTTGTAATTGGTATAATTGGTTTTTTCTCAGATTACCTCTTCAAAAAACTATATCCGCACATCTTCAAATATAAAACATAAAATTATGATTGAAGTTCAGAAACTAACTAAACATTATTATAATCGCGAAAATAAATCTTTTGTCGCAATAAAGGATATTTCTTTTGATGTGAAAAAAGGTGAAATAGTATGTGTAGTTGGCCCAAGTGGTTCAGGCAAGAGTACAATTTTGAAATGCTTAACAGGTTTAGACACAAAATACGAAGGTAGCATAAAAATCAATGGATTAGACAACTCCAAATATTTAAAAAGCAATAGGATTGCATTGGTTTCTCAACAATACTCTAATTTTCCTTGGTTGAATGTTTTTGAAAATATTGCTATTGGATTTTACAATAAAAATAAGTCTGAGGATGAAGTACATACTGAAACTAATAAATTACTTAAAAGAGTTGGACTATACAAAGTCAAGGAGCATTTCCCCAACAAGCTTTCAGGAGGTATGCAACAAAGAATCGCTATTGCTAGAGCCATAGCGCAACAAACTGGGCTAATCGCATTTGACGAACCTTTTGGAGCGCTTGATGTACAAACAAGATCGCAAATGCAAGAATTTTTAGCAAGATTGTGGGAAGAAGAGCAAAAAACAATGATTCTAGTTACTCATGACATTGATGAAGCTATATATTTAGCTGATCGAATTATCGTTTTAGGATTAAATCCAGGAATGGTCAAAGAGGTGGTAAATGTAAATATCAAACGACCCAGAAAATCTGAAATTAGGTTTCATGACGATTTTATAAAATTAAAAAAGTTTATTAGTTACATCATTCGTTCAGAATCAATCAAGGCAAGTTTAGAAGAAGGAATAATTACAGACACTGATGTTTTCAAAATGGGATTATATATTTGGTCCGGGAACACTCTTCTTTACTATGCAAAAGATAACGGCCTGTTTATCGATGAGTCACTTGATGTGGAGCAAATTAATTTTGAAGACAATAAGAAAAAAGTAGAATTATGGGAGCAAGGAAAGCTAGATGCAATAAATGTTACCCTAGATAAAGCTATCGAATTACACTCAAAAATATCAGATCTGAGAATAGTAAGTGTATTAAATCGTTCAGTCGGTGGCGATGCCTTAGTTTCACAATCCAAGATAAAATCTGTAACTGAATTAAAAGGTAAAACCATAGGACTTGAGAAAGGGTCGGCAGCTGAATTTTTTCTGTCGTACATTCTTCAAAAAGAAAAGATGACTTCTAAAGATGTAAAAATTAAAGATATGCAATGCTCCGAAATTGGAGCTGGAATTATTGCAGGGAATATTGACGCTGGAATTATTTGGGAGCCATGGCTTGAAAAAGCGCTAGAACTTTCAAATTTGAACATCTTAAAAACAACAAAAGATTATCCTGTCTTGTATGATGTATTAATTGTAAGTGATAAATTATTAAAACAAAAAACTAAAGAGATTGAAAAAATTAAGAAAGTATGGAATCAATCAGTGTCAACATGGAAAAAACAAAAAAAAGAAATAATTAATGTCGCATCTTCATATATTGGAATACCTGAACGCGAGCTAACTGAATCATTAAAGAAAATAGAATTTTTTGATAAAGTTCCAAAAGATTTTGACTTAATCATCAGTGAAATAAAAAAAGTTTTAGTAAAAGATAAATTAATAAAAGACAGTTATTCTACAGAAAAACTTATCATTAAGTAAAACAAATAAGGAGTTTGAGGGAGGGGGAATTCACCCCTTTAATTCCCCTCTTCCCCCTCCCTCAAACGGAAAAAGAAATTTGAAAATTTTTTAAAACAATCCCGACTATCGCCGGGAAAAAGAAAAGGAATACATCAGCTAACAGCGTATATCTGGTTCGCGCTTGCCTAACGGCAAATGCTCACCCATATTGCTCCCTGCGGTCACAACATCAGATATACTGAAACGTTATCGGAAATAAATTAAAAACCTACCAAGTATGGAGAGATTAAAATGTAATGTCGGTGAATATGGCGTAATCGTAAATCCACGAGGAGAATTTTTGATTTTAAGTCTCCCGCTCAACAAAGAGTTTACAAAAGAGGCATGGATGTTGCCGGGCGGTAGACTTGATGAAGATGACCAGCCTGAACGTGGATTGCAACGTGAGGTGCTTGAGGAGACTGGTCTAAAAATCAAAGTTATTTCGCCTGTTCACACTGCCCGCTGGGGTACAGAGAACCCACCGAAGTATGCGGTATTTTTTCTATGTAAATCTATTGGTGAACAGAAAGTAATATTGAGTCACGAACACACTGAATATAAATGGGTTAAGTTCAACGACATAGAAAAAATACCTTGGCACAATCAAAATAGTAAAATTGCGGCGAAAAAATCAAAAATTCTCCTTGCGAAAGGTTTTTAATCTACATCCGATAACAAAGTATATGAGGTTCAAGAAATTTCGCACACTTTTATTGATAAAATCAAGGAGGTGTGCGAAACTTCTCATATACTTGAACGTTANGTGAAATAAATTTTTTAATTACAAAACNATGATTGATAAAAAGCCAATTTTTGNTGAGGAAATGAAATGGAAAAATGATATATATNNTCTTGAANTATACAATTCAANAAATTTTTCTNGNNTAAAATCAGTNACACAAGTGCAAGCGGTNTGTTTTACAGACGACNATGATGTTGTNCTTTANCAACATTCCGACAATTATCTNGGNTTGCCGGGCGGGACTCCAGAGGAGGGTGAATCATTTGAAGAAACGCTCAAAAGAGAATTGTATGAAGAAATAAGTGTTGAGGTGCTAGATTTTGGACCTATCGGGTATATCAAGGTCTATAAAAAAGATCGGCCAGAAAAATTTGATTTTCAACTACGTTATTGGGCAAAGGTAAAATTATTAGAAGAGACGCCTGACCCAGACAATAAAGCCATTGGAAGAGTACTGACACCAATCAATAAAGCAGTTGAAAAATTGAATTGGGGCAAAAGAGGAGAATTGCTTATTGAACTTGCAAAAAATAAAGGTGGTTTTGTTAATTAAAAAAATTTACATCACATAACAAAGAGTATGCAGTTCAGGAATTTTTCGCTATTATATTTATAAGGAATAAAAAATTCCTTCACTCAAATTTTTGCTCCATTTCATTACACAAAAACTTCGCATACTCTTAAACGTTATACGCAATTTTATTTTGACTACGTTTACTTTATGAAAAAATTCGATTATCAAATTAAGAACGACAAAAAAGTTTACGATATTCCTAAGGATATTTGTAAGGAGATGTTTCGACGTGCCGATGAAGCCATGAAAAACTGTTTTCCTGAGCCTAATAAAGGTTTTGCAGTTACAGTACTTACAGATAAAGGTAATATTTATGAAGGCGTATCTTACAATTCTGATACTTACACATTAACTATGCACTCTGAAGCTACTGCATTAGCTCATGCGGTAATTCATGGCGAAACTAATATTATTGCGATCACTGGTTGGAATTGTCATATCTGTAAACAACTAATTTGGGAAAGTAGTTTGCGATCAAATATTGACGTTATGATAATCTGGGAAGAAGATAATCGAATTTCTAAAGAACCAATATCAAGTATGATGCCGTATCCTTGGCCAGAAAAGCTAGAAAAGCCGTCAAAATAAAACAGCAAGTATAACAGTGAATATCTGGTTCCAGAAAATTGACTCTTTGTAATTTTAAGGACTGTCAATTTTCTTCCACCCATATTCCGACTCCGAATGGTGAAAACACAACGTCTGTGCAAATATCAACGATTGTACTAAAGTGAACGTAATCGTGAATAAACCATCGGAACATCAGATATACTGAAACGTTATACGCAATTCAAAAAATATTTTTCTAAGAGGTATAATGAAGATAGGCTTTCTAAAAGGGGAATAAATTTGATTTTTTCTTTATTTGATAAGTATGATAAGAGAATATTTATAAATATCTAATTTTTATAAACTATAAGATGAATATTCCAGAGTATTATAGATGGTTAAAAAGAGATTGGGCCAAAGTAGGTTTTATTTTCTCTTTTTTCCTGTTTGCTTTCTTGTTTATATTTGTGCTAAAGGAAGATATAATTTTATTTGTCATTCTTTTGCAAATCCCTTTATACATGCTTCATCAAACCGAGGAATATGTTTTTCCAGGTGGTTTTAGAAAATTTTTTAATACTAAAATATTTAAGCTAAAAACTGAAGATGAGCCATTGAATCAAAATTTTATTTTCTTTTTGAACGTTCTTTTGATATGGATAATACTACCGGTGTTTGCTCTTTTGTCTATAAAAAACTATCAATATGGGCTATGGATACCCTACTTTGTATTTTTTGGAGGGATAAATCACATTTTGTTAGCAATAAAAGCTAAAAAACTTTATAACCCTGGCTTAATTGTAAGTCTGTTTGTGAATATTCCAATAGGTCTTTGGTCGATTTTATTTCTTACAGACAAAGGTGTTATTAATAATTTTTTTCTGAATCCATATTTAGCCATAGGTTTTGGTATAAACGCATTGCTACCGATATTAGGCATGATTGTGTTGAAAAATTATAAAAGAAAATAAGTAAAACGAAAAAATCAAATTTCTAATAAATGAGGAAAGCCTATCTAATGAATGAGAACGAAAAATATTTTTTGAACTCACTCCGCTACGCTCCGTGCCCCGCTGCGCTCTCCTCCTTTCAGTCGTCGGGGCGTATAACAAGGGATATACGGTTCGGGGCTCGGCTCGCCCCTCTCCCAAATTTTTCTTTCGCTACGCTACAGAAAAACTTCGTATATCCCTGATGTTGTACGAAATATCGATAAGGTAGAGGAAACAAAAAGAGGTGTCAGCTTATTCAAGTTGATACCTCTTTTTGTTCTTATCGCCACTACGCACAACAAGGTATATCTGGGTAAATATTGTATAATTATTGATTATTATTTAGATATTTTTATTGGGGTTTTTATACCATAATAAAAGGGCCCCAGATCATTGATCCGGGGCCTTACGACGGAAAACATACTACTGGGGTGAGTCTACTCCGCAACACCCAGGTATATATGACCCCGACTGTAAATCAAGTTTAAATAAACAACGAAAAAAAGATATTAAAAAGATAAAAAAAATTAATCCATTTTTAAAAGAAAATAATATTAAATTAATCAGTTACGTTGATTTAATTTCAATATAACTTGCAAATACTCATCCAAATTTGACTTATTTCTCTCTTGATATATAATATAATTATAAGTAAGTATAAATATATGGCCAAAATTGATCTAAAATCAGTGGTTTGGAAAG
>PBQF01000009.1 GCA_002724975.1 Parcubacteria group bacterium | reverse complement strand
CGCTTTCTTGTATTACCATATCGCCATAAAGCAACAGATCCAGATCTATTGTTCTTGATGCGTATTTATCAGACTCCCTGTTGCGATACAACTCCTTTTCTATCCTTCTCAGTACGCCAACCTTCAGTTCCTCCAGAGATTTGGAAGTACTTATCTGCCATACACCGTTTAAATAATTGTCCTGATTCTCTCTTAAAAGTGGAGCAGTTTTGTAAAAAGAAGAGATCCCCGTTATATCCACGCGCTTACTTAAACGTATCAGGGCATCAGCAATATTACTTTCCGACTCTATATTACTACCAACGCCTATGTACGCCTCAACTACGTTATTGTCCATAGCTTTCTCTTGTACGGACAATTTCAACCGCTACAGAACGAGTATATCTTAACGCACCGGGTTTATCAACTGTCACATCAACTTTTTGTACTTTCGAATCATCAAGACAGATTTTTGCTATTTCATCAGCAAGTTTTTCAATCAGCAAAAATTCCGAAGTCTCTACCAGAGAAAGAATAGCTTTTTTAACTTTTTTATAATCAACCGAATCCTCCAAGGCATCTGTCTGTCCTGCTTTCCTGGTATCGGTAAACAGGATAACATTGATAACAACGTCCTGCTTCTCTATCCGTTCATCCTGATTAACACCGATTATACAGCGTATCGAGAGATCCCGGATGTAAATCTTATCGTTAAATGCAGAGATTTCACTCATTTGGTTCTCCTTTGAGATTCTGGCCACCATCTATAAACAGAACTTCTCCAGTAATAAACGTATTTGATAAAAGGAAAAGCACGGTATCCGTTATGTCAGACAGTTTCCCGGAACGATTGAACAAGTTTCTCTGGATGACTTTCTGAATATGCGATTCATTTTTTCCATCAGGAGGTAATATTATACCAGGAGCAATACCATTAACACGAATGTCAGGCGCAAATTCCACCGCCATCATCTCAGTCATGTTATGCAACATATTTTTACTTAATTGATAGGCAGCATAATTCATATCGTATCGTTTCACTCGACTGTCTAATATATTGATAATAGATCCCTCTCTCTTCTGTTTCGCCACATGTTGTGAAAGCCTGAATGGTGCTATTGAATTTATTGCTAGTGTGTTGTTCAACTCGCGTACTGAAAGTGTTGTAAGCTTTGAATGAGTGAATACGGATGCATTATTAATTAAAAAATCTACTGTACCTACTGAACTCTCTACCTTTTCAAAAAAAATGTCTACGTTATCAATATTGGAAAAATCTGACTGAAATCCCCAGGTCTCTACACCAGGCACGTTAATGTCTGTTAAGGCTTCATCCACATCTTTGTCAGTAGAAGAGCAATAGTGCATTATAACGTTTACATGGTTTTGTACTAATACGTGAGCTATAGCTTTACCAATGCGTTTGGCAGCGCCAGTAATAAGAGCTGTTTTTCCCTTTAATGAGCTAGTATTTATACTCAGTTGATACCCTCAGTTAATTATTTCTCTACAGTTAAAACTGTAATGATATATTTCCAGACATTATAACATTTGAAACCAAAGTGAAGCAAGTGAGAACGGTATCATTGCTATTGGAGCAGTAACGGAAAGCGCTAGCGTCTTGTTTTCCGTCCTCTTCGTTTTGGTCGGGAAGTGCCATTTATCAGAGCATTTTCCTCTTCGTGTGTAAGGAATCTCCAGTTGGAGGAGGGTATATCAAGTTTAACAAAACCTATCTGTACCCGCTTCAGATCCAGAACCTTTAAGGGTGTTTGTGATTGTGGGTCCTGAAGAGCACCAAAAGCACGTCGAATGTGCCGATTCTTTCCTTCTTTCAGCTCTACCATCAACCGGGTCTTGGGGCCTGCATATCCTAAAATCTGTATCCCTTTAAACTTCAACACATCTATTGATGTTTTAACACCCTGTAAAGTCTGCTGCAGTTGCTCTTCAGTGATTCGCCCACGAATCCATACTTCATAAAATTTAGAAAACTTACCCGGTTGTGTCAGAAGATCACTCAATCCACCTTCGCGAGTAAAGAGCAGCAAACCTCTTGAATCCCTATCCAACCGTCCTACAGGTATCCACCTGTCTTCAAATACAAACCGAGGCAGAATGTCATAAACCGTTTTACGGCTTTTTTCATCAGATAGTGTGACAATCGTCCCTTTCGGTTTGTGAAACATTATGAATCTGCGGGGTTTTGATGTAGAACGTGAATTCATAATAGTTTAATCAAAATCAAATCTGTTTTCCTGTGCTCTGTCATACATCTCTTCTATCATGTCAAAGAAAAGATCATAACATTTCTGCATAACATACCTTGCTGTCTCAGCTTCTTCAGCCGTCAACGTCTGGCTCTCGAACATCTCAGGGTCACAGCCATGTAAGCTGCCGGGCTCGTACCCTAGGTGGACATTGCCGAAATAATTACTCTCGATTGCTCCCGCTGTACAATTGTGTGAAACAAGAAAGAAGGTATTACCCAACTCTTCTATAACACGAATAAGACAGTACCGTACCAATGGATTTGAAGCCATCTGCGTAAGATTTGCTATCGCATAGGCAACCATTCTGCTATTTTTAATATTATCATTCCACAGAAATTCCAGGCAATCGGCAAAGGTAAAGTCCTTGAGCTTGTCCTGTAGATTCCGCATATCCTTGTTAATCAGAGAATTGTGCTCCGCATCTGTTGCGGCATGAATGTTAATCTGCTCTTCGAATTCATTGGCAGGTTTTTTGTAAGGAAGTATATAATTATTGATGTCAGAAAAGGAATTGGCAAAGTAGGTAAAATAAGGCAGCCAGTTCAGTCTCTTTGAAGCGGGAACACTCTCATCCTCCATATACTTAATGAGCCGACTTTGCTTAAAATCTTCCCTCATCTGAAAAACAGGAAAAACAACGTCTTTAACAAGTACTCTATCTTTTTCCAATTTATTCACCTCCATTCTCTAAAAAGGGTCGTTTACCTTTTCTATCTGTACCAAATTAGTATTATATGTAGATCCCCCACCCATATCTGCCAGTCTGTCCGGTGTTGTCTGGTTGCTGTTGCATCCTCCTGGGCTCAGGTTATTCCACCATATACCTTTATTTATTGCAACACCCTCTTTCAGGTAATCTCCTACAGATGCCACGAGGACACACTCGCCTCTATCGTTGAACACCCTTACCATGTCACCGGTCTTTACCCTACGCCTCTCGGCATCCAGAGAGTTTAATTCTAAAATCGGTTTCTCTTCTTCACTCCCCAGTGTACGTATATTTGCAAAATTCGAATTCAGAAATGATTTTGCTGATGGAGTAAGCAGATAAACCGGATATTTCTCATATAGAGCCGGCGAGGTTAAAGGACCCTCTCCAATTGGTATATGAACCGGTAGCGGATCATGACCATCGCTTTTCATTTTTTCAGAATAAAACTCAATCTTTCCGGATGGAGTGAAAAATTTAAGATCTTTATACGGCATATGAAATTCTCCGTGCATATTCAGGCGGATTGTACCCTCGTCTCGCAAACGCTCCAGCGTGATGCCTTGTAAATAACTACTATCAACGCCTAATGCACTGTTAATTGTATCAATCGCCGTATCATCAAAACAGCCATCCTGAAAACCCATTGATTTTGCCAATGTATTAAATGTATCAATATTTGATCTGCTTTCACCCAGCGGTTCTATTACCGGTTCATTTAACTGAAGTGACAAATGGAAGTATGAGTAGTGTAGGTCAGTGTGCTCAAACTCAGTCGTAGCAGGCAACACAATATCCGCATAACGCGCTGTATCGGTGAGTAACTGTTCATGTACCACAGTAAACAGATCTTCTCTCTGCAAGCCTGCGATCACCTTGCGCTGATTAAACAGTACGGCAGCAGGATTAGAGTTGTAAACAAACAGGCCATAAATGCCCGGTTCCTCATGTAAGAGTGTCTGCCCCAACCGATTCATATTAATTGATCTAGTAGTACCGGGACAGAGATCATTGCCTTCAAGTACGTCCCACCGGATCAGAAACGCTTCACTGGTTGGATAAAACATTCCACCGCCAGGATACTTCCACGCCCCGACCAGACCGGGGAGACAGGCGATTGTACGTATCATCATGCCTCCGTTTGTGTGATGCTGCATCCCGGATCCCGCATAAATAAATGATGGTTTACTTTCTACATAGATAACAGCAAACTTCCTTATGGTCTCTTTGTCTACTCCGGTAATTCCTTCGACCTTTTCCGGTGAGTACTCCTGAACCTGTTTTGATAATGCGGCGAAACCCTCTGTATGGTTTTCGACAAAATCACTATCATACAGAGATTCATTAATAATTACGTTCATTACGCCCAATGCAAGTGCCGCGTCACTTCCGGGAGCAGGCTGAATATAAATGTCTGCCATTTCAACAGACTTAATTTTATCGGGATTTATGACGACATGTAGAGCGCCATTCTTTTTTGCTTTCTTTATCAGAGGTATCTGATGGATGTTAGTATAGTAAGGGTTTGTACCCCATGAAATTACCAGTTTTGATTGTGGAATGGCTAATGGGTCGGCACCAAATGAGGCGCCCAATGTATATTTATAACCAATTCTTCCTCCCTTGGAGCATATAGTCCTGTCAAGACCTGAAGCTCCCATACGGTTGAAGAAACGCTTGCCAGCAACATTACCATTAACCAGCCCCAATGTACCTGAACCACTGAATGGCAGGATGGACTCTGCACCATGCCTGTCAATAATATTCTTAAACCGTGACGCAATTGTATCGGTTGCCTCATCCCACGATATTCTCTCGAACTTACCGGCCCCTTTCTCACCAACTCTTTTAAGCGGGTAGAGAACTCTATCAGGGCTGTAAACCCTTTCCGGATAGTTCATTACCTTCTTACAGAGAAAACCTCTGGTGACAAAATGGTCCGGATCACCATTGACCTTAACAAGCTTACCATCTTCTACGTGCGAGATAATTCCGCATGTATCAGGGCAATCATGTGGACATACACTTTTCAGCTTTTTAATCATTTTCAGTATAATTTTTTAACATGCTATCTTTACATAAATGCGAATTATTAATCATAACAATTCATTCTCGACAAGTAAATAGATCATGTTTGTTTTGTCATGTTTATTTAATTATAATTTAGTTGAAAGTTAAACATTTTTTATGATAATCAATCAATGGATAACATTCAATACGACAAGCTTATTCTCACCACAATTCTTGCCTCAAAGCGTGCGGGAGAAGCAATTCTTGATGTATACGAGTCAGATTTTGCGGTTGAGCAGAAAGATGATAAATCACCGCTGACATTAGCAGACAAAAAATCTAACGAAATCATTGAGAATGCTCTGGAACAAACTGTAACCGTAAATAACTCCACGGTACCCATTTTAAGTGAAGAGGGAAAAGAGATCTCCTATGAAGAGAGAAAAAAATGGGAATATTTCTGGCTTATTGACCCTCTTGATGGAACAAAGGAGTTTATTAAGAGAAATGGAGAGTTTACAGTAAATATTGCACTCATACATAAACACAAGCCTGTCCTTGGTATTATCTACATTCCCGTTAAGGATGTATTCTACTTTGCAGCCGTGAACATTGGCACATATAAGCTGGAAAACAGCGAAATATTAACTGATGATTTGTCAATAGAAGATCTGATAGACAAATCTCAAAAACTCCCCCTGAATAGTAACGACAAATCGTCTCTTACTGTTATTGGCAGCCGATCACATACCTCAGAGGAATTTTCTGAATTTGTAAAACAATTAAATGAGAGACATAGAAATGTTGAATTTATCTCGTCCGGCAGTTCATTGAAACTCTGCCTTGTGGCTGAAGGTAAGGCCGATGTTTATCCGCGATTTGGTCCTACAATGGAGTGGGATACCGCAGCAGGTCAGGCAATTGTCGAACAGGCAAAAGGAACGGTAATGGACACACAAACCAATGAACCGCTGAACTATAATAAAAATAATTTGTTAAATCCTTTTTTCATCGTAAGCGGACAAGGTTTCAGTCTTGATTAATGATGTGTAAACAGAAAAATAAAACCATGGTGGCCAGGATTATACTATCTATTATTTTAGCAGCTTTTTTATTAGTATCTGGCTGTGCGAGTACTAACACAGGCCCACCAATTTCTCAGAGTGAATTGAAGAAGTTGGAGGATGAAATCGAATCTATGGCGACAGAGATTTATATCAATGACCTGGTCAGTGTGTGGAAGGTGGGACTTAAAATCCTGAGTATTATGCCGGAAGGAACATTTAAAAAACATGCTGTGATAGGCGCACTTATCGTTGATAACACTAAAAACATTGCCAGTTATTATAAACTACCGACAGAAGATGGATGTGTTGTTGTTGGTGTAATAGACGATTACATAGCTGACCTTGCTGGAATTAGAGAAGGCGATATAATAAAAGAGATAGAAAACAAAGAGATCAAGGACAGTGGACATGCTACTTTTAAACCAAACAAAACCTCCACCGTAGTGGTAGAGAGGAATAATACGAAGCTTTCCTTTGACGTAGAACCTGAAGAGAAGCCATACGTACGTATTCGTCTTAAGAAAACAGGAAAAATTAATGCGTACGCAAAATTTACCGGAATAGAATTTACGACAGGGATGGTCCACTTTGCTGAGGATGAGGATGAGCTTGCCGTCATAATGGGGCATGAGCTGGCACATCTTACCGCTAAGCACCTGCCCAAGAATATCATCATAGCCACATTATGTGGTACACTGGGTGGCCTAACGGGACCTTTCGCTCCTCTCACAACGCAGGCATTGTACGCACCATACAGCAGGAAAAATGAACGGGAAGCGGATTACCTAGGTCTTATCTACTCACATAATGCAGGCTATAATATAGAAAAGGGAGCTGCTCTCTGGAAACGTTTCGCTCTGGAGATTCCCAGAAGCCGGTCAAAAAGCTTTCTTCGCTCCCATCCGGCAAGCCCGGAAAGGATCCTGCGGGTCAAAATGGTAGGAGAGATGATAAAATCCGGCAAAAATCCACTGGTGGATCTAATGCTCAACTAATCGGCAAAACGATATTATGCAATTTAAGAATCGTCTTANCAAAGGTCTGATCGCTACTTTTATTGCGATTGGCGCCGGTACAGCNGGATATAGGCTACTTGGCGNCNCTGAATGGTCTCTTCTCGATGCAATCTATATGNCCATTATAACGCTTACAACTGTAGGATTCGGGGAGATACAGGATNTGTCTGCCAATCCATATGCCAGGATACTCACCATTTTCATCATCCTTTTCGGAATGGGAAGTCTTCTTTTTGTGGTGAGTACTGTCACAGGATTTATAGTAGAGGGTGAATTGACAAATATTTTTGGGAGGAGGAAAATACTTAAAGAGATTTCAAACCTGGAGAATCACTTTATCGTATGTGGTATTGGCGATACTGGTAGCACAATCGTAAAGGAATTGAAACTGACAAAGAGGGATTTTGTTGTAGTTGATACGGATTCCGAAAAGCTTGAAAAGCTGAGTGCAACGGAGAATATTCTATATATCAATGATGATGCGACTCACGATGATGCCCTGGTAAGCGCCGGAGTACATTAGGCTCAAGGCTTGATTACTATTCTTCCGGACGACAAGGATAACCTGTTTGTTACCTTGACGGCTAAACAACTGAATCCGAATTTGAGGATAGTATCAAAGGGTATAGATGAGCGTACGATTTAAAAACTTAAAATGGCGGGTGCAGATTCTGTAGTATTATCAAACGCTATTGGTGGCCTGAGGATGGTATCAGAGCTGATCAGACCTGCCGTCGTCGGATTCCTCGATAAAATGCTGCGTGCACAAAAGGGCAAGTCTTACAGGTTTGAAGATTTAAAATACCTGCAAACTCAAAGTTCATCGGCCAGACCCTTGCTAAAGCAAATTTATTACATAATACCAAGGTGCTTCTAGTCGCGATGAGAGAAAAAGGAGGAGATTTTGTATACAATCCAGGAAGCTCATCTCTTATCAAAAATGAAACTGTAATCGTGGTAATGGGGGAGAGCCTTGAGACAAAAAGAGTGAGAGAGTGGGTAGAGAATCAATAACAACGTTATGATGATTTGACACTCAACAAATTATTTTTTTGGTGACCAGACCTCAATCCGATTCCCCTCAGGATCAAGAAAATAGAAAACGTGTGCCCCCCATGCATGTTCTCTGACAGGGTCTATTTTCAGTCCACTGTCACACAGGAATTGCCAGGCCCCGGCAATGTCTTCAACCTGCAGTGCTAACGTTATACCCGCCCCGCCTCTGCTCTTAATAGACGCCCTCCGCTCATCCGCAACACTGATATGTGCAGTCTCTGTCAATTTAAACTCTATAAACCAATCTGAGTCATGTGTAATTGGCAACTTTAAATGGTGCTTATAGAAATCAACAGTTTCCTGCCATTTTTTACAATACAGGATAGTATTGGCAGTTTTAAGTGAGAAAGTATTTGTCATAATTTCTTATACAATCAAAAAGATACGGCTACCCAAATCGCTTAATTCAGGTATAAACAAAATGCCTCTGGATTTCAACGATTTTTCTCTGCTTTTTTTCTGGAACCCTTAAAACTCCAATATCCGGCAAGAAATGATCCGGACAAATTGTGCCATATACTGAATAGCGCGCCCGGGATTGCCGCCATTACAGAAAAATGTTTAATGGCCAGTGCAACACTCAACCCTGAGTTTTGCATACCAACTTCAATGCTGAGGGTACGACATGTACGATTATCATATCCAAGAGACTTCGGAAGCCAGAAACCGATTAAGAGTCCGCACATATTATGCACCATCACAGCACATATAATAACAAACCCAACATCCTTCAGTTTTGTTTGATTGAGACCTATAATGATACCGATAATTACGACTATGGCAATGGTAGAAACAAACGAAAAAACATAGCCAATCTTTCTTATTCTGGTACTCAAGAAGGTGTTAATGGTTGTTCCAACAAGCACAGGAACAAGAACCATCTGTAATATGCTGAACAGTATCTTTAAAAACGGAACGTGTACAATCTGATGCAAGTAGAGCAGAGAAAGCGCAGGCATTGCAAATACCGCGATGAGCGTGGATGCCAATGTCAAGGTAATTGACAATGTAACATTACCCCTGGCCAGATAGCAAATTACGTTAGAAGCCATCCCTCCCGCACTGCTTCCTACGAGCACCATACCTGCAATGTATTCCGGTGACAGACCAAATGATTTTGATATCAGGTAGGCTGACAGAGGCATCACAAAGTACTGGAGTAGGACACCAATCAGGATTATCTTTGGAGACTTGACTGTCTCCCTGAAATCAGACCATTTCAGTGTCATCCCCATGCAAAACATTACTACTGACAATAGAGGGATAATTGCCGGTTTCAACCCAACGAACAGGGTGGGAAAGAAAAATGCAGTTGTGGATAAGAGAATTGCCCACAAAGGGAAGAGCCTTGTTAATAGATGAATCATATTTTAATTCTCAAATACATTTTTAAATATACTGCCCGGACTTTCATCCCTATACCTCTGTCGTTTGTTTAAAGAATCGCCTGCAAAGGCATGAGTATAGCTAATGGAACAAGCCTCCGCAACTCGATAAAGTTAAAAGAATACGATTGCCCCCTGTCATCTCCAAGACTACATAGACAACTTACAGCAAAAAAAATTACTAATATTTTTTTACCCTTGATAAAATCATTTAACAGTTTATACTCTATTAAAAGAAGAAGTAGATCGGTCTCTGCAGTAAGACAAGATTGCACTATACCGCCAACAAACGCTTAAAGCCAGATTACCATAGTCAGAAGGGTAGTTTCCATCAATATGTCACAGGCCAACCAGCTTACGATGTGCAGGAATATGTAAATTAGTTGAAACTTCAGCAGTTAAACTTTGTAACCGGGACGAATGATATACATGTCCTGATTACAAACAAGTAAGACAATAAAACAAGTCCCCGAAGTCTTCTTTCTGTTTTTATCACCTTCAGGATTACTCTTGAAATGAGCAGCCGCAGTCTTTCCGGTTATGAAAACCCTAAGTTTGGTTTTATTTAGGAAACATGGCCCCTGGGATTCAGGTCCAAATTGATATTTATTATTGGAAGACTTGCGGTCTCTGCAAAGATGATCAATGATAATTCCTTAAGGTGGTAGAAATATGCAACGAATCAGAATTCACCTGTTATACAAACGTTACTCTGAATACCAAGGAGTGAAGATGCATGTATGCAGGAGTTTAAATACTATAGATTAACAAAACAAACACTGTAACTGGAGACGAAACAAGAAGATGAATACTATAATGATTATAGAGAACAATGAGACTTACCACAACACCTACAAATCAATGTTGAAAAACCATAATTATAAATTTATCCATACATATGATGGTTACGAAGCCATGGAGAAAATGGATGAAACAACTCCGGATCTGATAATCCTGGACATGATTATGGACATGATTACCGGAGACACATTTTTCATGTATCTGAGAAATATCCCTGAATACGCAAGCATTCCGGTTATCATAATCAGTTCAGCGCCTGAGAGACTATACCGTCATCTCAGAATAACAGACCCTAATCTCGCTTTTATAGATAAGGGATCGCTTGACGGGGAGACACTGATTGAAGAGATAAGCAAAAAGATATTTTTACCCGAGAATACCAGACGTGTTATATCCAGATTGCCTGAGACACCCACCCCAGACACTAAGAGCGCATCCGTGGTCGGTGACTCCAATAATTAGAAACCAGTGAATTTTGTGAAGAAGCTTGATTGTCTAAAGAGATTAAAAATTGCGGCAAGTGATTTCTTAAGACTCTCCCTTTTCTTCATTGTTCACTATTTCTTCTGAATTCCCATACTATCCGGACACATGAGCAGGTGCCATACAAAGAGTTTATAATATTTCAATAATCTGTTTCTAAGCCCCTCTTTTTGAAATAGCATTATCAGGTTTCCTAAAATGTTCAGTACCAAGTTAATGAAAATCTTGCAAGGTTTGAGGACACGAAGTGTAAGGTAAGATAGCGGAGTTCTATTTTTTCTGAAAAACTTGTACAGGGATATGTAATATTCAATCTGCGATCTCCAGGGCGTTCTTTTTTTGCTGTGACCTGAGAGATGAAAGACTTCAGCATCAGGAACGTGAAAAACCTTCCATCCTTTTTTGTTCATCCTGAAGCACCAATCAGTTTCTTCTAAAAAGATAAAGTAATCTTCATCGAAGGCCCCTACCTCGTCCATCGCCTCTTTCCTGACAATCATACATGCACCTATAACGGAATCCACTTCAATCGGATCCTTATAACTCGTGTTCTTGCTCGGATATTTTCCTGGAAAGAAGAGACGGAGAATACTTTTGTTAAATATCTCTGTCTCTGCGGATGGAAAATTGTCTATTGAGTTCTGTCTGGATCCATCATCGTTTAAAAGCTGAACACCCGCTATTCCGGCACGTGGGGTTGTTGTCATGAAATCAAGCAGCTTCTTTATCGCGTTCTCCTTCAGAACTGCATCTGAGTTGAGGAGTACCGCAAATTTTCCCTGCATTATGTTGAGGGCCTGGTTGTTTGCATGGGCAAACCCGGTATTTGTATCATTCTCTATGAGCTTTACTTCCGGGAATTCCCTCTTTACCTCCGCCTGGCTTCCGTCTGTTGAATTGTTGTCAACAACATATATCTCCCAGTCAGTATCCATAACAGTCTTGTAAATTGAATCAATACAATCCATAAGGATATCACGGGTATTCCAGTTTACGATTATGAAGGATATATCTACCAATCTTCTGTCACATCTCCTTTGGATGATACGTAGAGTATTTTTTCTGCCTTGCTGAGGTTTATTACGTCTCTCAGTATATTTTTCTTTTCATTAGTTATACCGCATTGATCCAGGTATTCCTTTAGGAATCTTAATCTATCCGCTAA
>PBQF01000008.1 GCA_002724975.1 Parcubacteria group bacterium | reverse complement strand
TATGGTTTCAGAGATATGTGTTAAAGGCTTCAGAGTTTTAGTAACCGGTGCTTCAGGTGGTATTGGTAGAGTGCTTGTAAGGAAATTATTAAACCGTGGCGCACGTGTTGGTGTTCATTATCGTAAAAATAAACCTGATGTTAATGAATTAATGTCAGGCATTAAGGTTGACCAGAGTGATAATGTATGCTTTCTAAAAGCTGATTTAAGGAATTTAAAAGAAACAGAAGATACCTGTATCGATTTATAGATTGGGCTGATAGGGTTTGACGGGTTAGTTAATAATGCTGGAGATGTACATGTCAGAAAACATTTTCTCAATGTAAAAGAAGAGGATATAGAGGCAGATCTGGCTCTGAATTTAAAGGCTCCATTCTGGTTGAGTAGTCTTACAATAAAGAATATGGAGAAAAACAAAACAAAGGGTGCAAATGATTCTTGCTAAAAGGATGGGTGGCCCTGAGGAAGCCGCCTGGTGGATTATGTGTCTGTTGGATAGTAAATCAGCGTACATGAATGGACAGGTAGCTTCTTTGACTGGTGGAGAATAATTATGGAGAAAATCATGAAGCATGTTACAAAACATTTCAAGATTTCAGTAAATTTAATACATCCGTTAACAGGAGAGAAATGTGAAGGAGTTTAAAGTACTATTTTTATATCCAAATGGAAAGTTGATGAACCCTCCTCCTATTTCAATCGGTATATTTACTGCATTGTTAAGACAAAATGGTATTGAGGTAGATTTATTCGATACAACCCTTTATTCCGATCCTGATAGCGTTGGCTCTGATGAGGCAAAGGAAGAGAGCTTAATGGTGCGGCCTTTTGATTATGGCGAAAGAGAAGTGAAACTGAGGGAAAGTGGTATGGAGCATGATTTCGTAGATAAAGTGAAAACGTACCAACCTGATTTAATTGCAGTATCAGTCCTGGAGTGTCTATATCAGACAGCCGTATCATTGCTTAAGGCGATAGAAGATTCAAATATTCCGGCTATTGTGGGTGGGGTGTTTTCTACATTTGCTCCAGAAATCGTTCTTTCTAACAAGAATGTGGAAGTGGTTTGTATCGGTGAGGGAGAAGAAGCGCTTGTAGAAGTATGTAAGCGGATGTCAGCTGGAGAAGATTGTTCGGATGTAGATAATCTTTGCATTATGAAGGATGGAAAGATTGTAAGGAATAAAATGCAAAGCCTCATTGATATTAATAACCTGCCAATTGCCGATTATGGTTTGTTCGAGAAGGAAAGGTTTTTCAGGCCTATGGCTGGAAAAGTTTATAGGACTATACCAATAGAGACTGACAGGGGATGTCCTTATGCGTGCACTTTCTGTAATTCACCATCAACTGCCAAATTGTATAGAGAAGACAATTCTGAGAATTTCTTTAGAAAGAAGACTATGTCCCGTATACGGCAGGAATTGGAATTTCTAATAGAAAGATGGGATGCAGAGTATATTTACTTTACCTCGGATACATTTCTATCTATTAACGATGCTGAATTCGATAAATTTATAGATATATATAGTGAATTTAAACTTCCATTCTGGCTGCAGTCCAGGGCAGAAGCAGTTACAGAGTATAGGGCCAGGAAGCTGAAGGAGATAGGATGTCACAGGATATCTATAGGATTGGAACATGGTAACAATGAATTCAGGAAGAAGGTACTAAAGAAGAAATTTGACAATGAACAAATGGTAATAGCGTCCAAGATTCTTGCGGATGCTGGTATCCCTCTGACTATAAACAATATTATTGGATTTCCTGACGAAACCAGAGAACTTATCTTTGATACTATTGAATTAAACAGGAAGTTGTCATATGATACGACTGCTGCTTTCCCTTATGCTCCATTTCATGGTACATCTCTGCACAGATTGTGTGTTGATAGAGGTTATATTACTGAAGATTTCACCTCTGGTTCCCTAAATGTTGGTGCATCGTTGGATATGCCCCAATTGTCACGTGAAGAAATCAAGGGGTTAAAGAGGACCTTTGCATTATATACTAAGATGCCGAAGGAAGACTGGTCGAGAATTAGAAGGGCTGAGAAATTTGATGAAGAAGGTAATCGGATTTTTGCCGAATTGAAGAAGGATTATCAGGATAAATATTTTATCAAGAGTAAGGCCTAAAGATTGTCTATTTGTGAAATGAAGTTTCCACTTAAAGTCGGTATTGCAGGTTTCGGTGTAGTTGGTAAACGGCGACGTCAGTGTATAGACCAACATTCAAAATTGAAAACAGTAGCTGTTTGCGATCAGAAATTTCAACAACCAGGTATAATGTCTGATGGTGTATATTATTATCCTGACTACCGTCAACTCCTAAAACACCCACTGGACATACTATTCGTATCTTTACCAAATTATTTGGCTGCTGACGTAACCATTGCTGCTTTAGAGCAGGGGTTACATGTGTTTTGTGAAAAACCTCCCGGACGGGATGTTTCTGATATTGAAAGGGTTATCGAGATAGAAAAGAAGCGCCACGGACAACTATTAAAATATGGTTTTAATCATAGATATCACGACTCTGTGTGTGAAGCATTGCGTATAATTAAGTCTGGTGAATTGGGGGAAATTGTTAATTTACGGGGAATTTACGGTAAGAGTGCAATTCACCCCATTGCGGGTGGATGGCGCGCAGAGAGAAAATATTCTGGTGGAGGCATCCTTCTTGACCAGGGTATTCACATGATTGATCTGATGCAGCTTTTTTGTGGGGACTTTATTGAAGTAAAAAGTTTTGTATCAAATTCTCATTGGAACCATGATGTTGAGGACAATACTTATGCGTTGATGCGTGATAAACAAGGTAGAGTGGCGATGCTTCATTCGAGTACGACTCAGTGGGAACACCGCTTTCTTCTGGATATTGCATTAACCGAGGGCTGTCTAGAACTCAAAGGTATCCTTACAAGTTCTAAAAGTTACGGCCAGGAAAAACTTGTAATTATCAGGCGTAGTGAATCTGATGTAGGTACTCANCGAGATGAGACAANGACATATCTTGAGGANAANTCATGGAAAAANGAGATATTCGAATTTGCCGATGCTGTTNTAAACANCGGTACAATTANGAACGGAANCAGTGCTGATGCNCTTACNACAATGAAACTCGTATATCGTATATACTATGCTGATCCAGAGTGGCGTGAANCNTATCATATTNCTAATCCNGATGAACCAAAAACCACATAAACAAAGGAATNGTTATGAAAACAATNGAATCTTTANTTAATGAAGCCTCTGACNTACAGCAGTTTTCCAANGGTTATTTTAGTTATTTGTCTAGTCTGTTAGATGAACTTGATACTAATGCGATTGCNNCGTTTGCTGANGAGATGGANANTGCTCGTAAAAACCAGAATACAATATTCTTTATAGGTAATGGAGGGTCTGCTTCNACTGCATCNCATATGGCAAACGATTTTGGTACTGATATACGCAAGAAAGGTGGCAGTGATTTGCCTTTTCGTGCACTGTCATTGACTGATAATAATGCGGTTATGATGGCAATCGCTAATGATGACGGTTATGGTAATCTCTTTGTAAACCAACTCAGAATTCATTATAGACCTGGTGACATACTTGTAGCGATCTCTGCAAGTGGAAATTCATCCAATATTGTTTGTGCTGCAGAGTGGGTTAAGGAGAAAGGTGGAATAGTAATGTCACTTGTAGGGTTTGATGGTGGTAGATTGAAGGAAATATCGGACGTGGTCATTCATGTGAAATCACAGAAGGGTGAATACGGACCAGTAGAGGATGTTCATATGATTATGGATCATTTGCTGGCAAACTGGCTGCAGTATAAGGTTATGAGTGAAGAAAGCTAAAGATAAAGTCTGTTGAAGTTCTTAAGCGGAATAAAAGTTTTGTTTGTTTCCTAATCCTTTTAGTTTCTTGTAATACACGTTGGTATTACTTGCTCCTGTTATTAACTGGCTTACGATTGTCAAGATACACAGTCACTGGAATTATCTAAAAGAAACTACATTTTCTGTGGCAATAATAAATGGATATTTGCATATGCATAAAATGCTGCAGGGTAATTGTGAGATGAACATACATAATATATCAAAGTAAAAGTATGTTCCTGCAAGTTAATTGGAGTTTTCTAATGTGCAATTCATAATATTTTAAATATTAGTAATTATTGCTGGCTTTTGTGAAAAGTGATTGTCATTGCCTTTTCTAATACAATGTATAAGACATGGTAGTTTTAGGAGAAAAAATATGTTGGAATGTTGTGAGTACTATCTGCCGGTAGACTTTGTGAAACGATTTCGTAAATACTTATCCTCAAATGAATTTAAAGATATTTCGACTTATTCAAAGAGTGAGTATTGGGAACACCAATCAGATATTATAGATATTCAGATTTCTGATAATAAGATAACTATGAGGGGTAAATCAGGCTTCTACTTTCCACAAAAGAAAAATGTAAAGAAGGATATAAAGAAGTACGTAAATAATAGGATTACGAAACTGATCAAAGAACCATTCAGCCTGATTCCATTTATAAAGAGAAAGATTGGAATCCAAGACTCTGCGATAGGAAGATTGGACTTCTATAGTGCCTTTGATAAAGTCATGAATCATGATCTGATTACGGATCCTACTTTTTCCGTCAACCGAGTCAATTATAAGAAGTTAGGAGGAATACCTGGGGTAATAGCTTCAATTGATGACATGGAAAAAGAATTCTTTGCAAAAGATAAATACGAAATGGGCCCGTACATTGTCAAGGCATACTACTACTATTGCATAATGTATGGCTACATAGACTTTACTCAGATAAAATCTATACTTGAGATAGGAGGAGGGAATGGAAATTTGTCATCATTACTTTATAGTTCCATTGGTAATTGTACTATCGTAAGTGTAGATTTGCCAGAGACACTATGTTTTTCAATTGTGTTTGTCGCAGACATGTTTCCTGATGCAAAAATATTATTGCCTAATGAAGAGAAATTATATGATCTTGATCATTATGATTTTGTTTTCCTCACAACAGAGCAGACTCATTTGGTTAAAGACAACTCTATCGACTTGGCAATTAATATTGATTCGTTTCAGGAAATGACACACAAGCAGATTGAGATATACTTCCAGCTAATTCAGAGATGTTGCAGTAATAATTCATATTTCTTTACTTCCAATCGAGTAGAAAAGATACCATGTCGTCCCGGTAGCTACCAAAATGAAACGACAGAGTCTCCCAATAGGTTTTCAGACTATCCCTGGAACCCAGCTAATGATACATTGATTTACGAGATAAACAAACTGGTAAGGTTGGTTCAGTTAGATAATACTTATATTCGCCTGGAGCAAATAAAGAAGTAGTATCGTTACTAAGTAACTTTGCAGTAGTATGGGCGTCCATACCTTTCAGAGGTGTAGTGAACTCGCCAGATAAATTCTGAAAAAATTTGCCATTCTTGATGAAAAATAAAGTATTGATAGGTCCGTCATCGTTTGCAGCATTAGATCCATCCCCAATGGATATGCTTATAAATGCAGACTTTGAAATAATTGATAATCCATTTAAAAGGAAACTTACTAAGAGCGAATTACTTGATCTATTAAATTCTAATGTAACTGGTTTAATAGCCGGACTTGAACCGCTAGATAGAGAGGTGATGAAGAAGTCCAACCTAAAAGTGATTTCACGATGCGGTTCAGGTATGTCCAATGTAGATCTGGAAGCTGCGAAAAGTCTGGGCATTAGGGCATATTCTACCCCGCATGGACCCACTACTGCCGTAGCAGAAATGACCATTGGTGCTATTATTTCTCTTCTGCGTTTTATCCCTCAGATGAATCAAGATATGCACGAATATAAATGGAATAAACAAATAGGCAGACAGCTTAAGGATAAAAATGTGGTAATAATCGGATTTGGTCGAATCGGACAACAAGTAGGACAGCTTTTAAAATCCTTTAATGCTGACATCATCGCTGTTGATCCTGAATTGTCAGGCAAAATAAACAATATTCCTATAATAAAACTTGAAGATGCGTTAAAAGAAGCAGATATCATTCTCCTGCATTGTAGTGGTGAACATACTTTGCTTGGGGAACATGAGTTTGGTTTAATGAAAAAAGGTGTATATGTGATAAATGCTGCCAGAGGTGACTTAATTAATGAAAGTGCATTTATTAAAGCGATCAATAATGGACAAATTGCAGGTGCATGGATTGATACATTTTCTCAAGAACCTTATAGCGGTCCCCTTTGCCAATACGAACAGGTCATTTTGACTCCCCATATAGGTTCATATACTTTGGAATGTCGCAAACAGATGGAAATGGAAGCAGTTAATAATTTGATAAATGGCTTCGTGGAGTAAAGGAGATACATAAGGTGATAGCCGAATTTGATAAACTTCTGAACATAGCCAAAGAAGCAGCTCTGGTAGGTGCGAATATTCTGAAAGATAGCGATAGCTCTCTCAAGGAAACGCAATATAACGGGTTACATGATGTACAGCTAAAGGCAGATGAAGTAGCTGAGAAAAATATTGTTTCTTACCTCAGTTCAGAAACTGATATAGATATAATCTCTGAAGAAATGTGGAAGGCTTCACCTAATAAGGTATTTAAGGATAGCTCCGATTTATTATGGGTAGTAGACCCTTTAGATGGTAGTTATAATTTCTTATATAATATCCCATTTTATTGTATCTCCATAGCATTGTGGCAAGGTAGAAAAAGCCCTATCCTGGGAGTAATTTACAACTTCTATACTAATGAGCTTTTTTCAGGAATTGTAGGTAAAGGTTCCTGGTTTAACAATATTAAGATACGAACGACAGACACAAAAGATATAGGCAAGGCTATATTATGTACTGGTTTTCCTGTTAATATAGATTACTCGACGGAAAATCTAACTAAATATATCTATAAAATAAGGGATTGGGGTAAGATTAGATTGTTTGGTTCTGCAGGGTTATCGTTAGCTTATGTTGCTTCTGGAAGGGTGGACGCATATCAAGAAGAAGATATCATGTTCTGGGACGTGGCGGCAGGTATTTCACTTGTGAGAGCAGCAGGAGGTATGGTGGATTTCATGTTTTCTGATGAGAGAGATTTGAAGATGAAGGTTGTTGCCACGAATAACCACTTGAGGATAGAAGATAAAATAGAGGAAGGTAAATTGGGAAGTCAGACATGAAGGAATTGGTAAATAAAGATATGTCCATTCGCTTCTTTAACAAGGATTAATGCAATGTGTGGTATCGCAGGGTATGTAGTTAGAGGGGGTATTGATGAGAACGTAATCCACAAGATGGTTGGTTCACTATTTCATAGAGGGCCAGATAGTGAAGGGTATTATAATAGTGGCGGATATTGTGCTGGCATGCGGAGGTTAAGTATTAATGATCTGAAAACCGGTGATCAGCCATTGTATAATCGGGATAGAACGATAGTATTGTTTTATAATGGTGAAATATATAATTCACCTCATTTAAGAAGAGAATTAGAAAAGAAGGGATATGTATTCAGGACAAACTCAGATGGTGAAATAATCTGCCATCTTTATGAAGAATATGGTGAGGACCTGTTTGAGAAGCTAGATGG
>PBQF01000007.1 GCA_002724975.1 Parcubacteria group bacterium | reverse complement strand
ATACGAATTTGATGGCGGGGAATTAACGAGATCAACGAACTCATGTTTTAAAGTACTGTTACAAAATCTACAATTCAAACCAGAACACCTTCAAAACTTCCGGATAATAACTCGTGGCTCATATCCCTTTCAGAAATTTCAGTGATGTCTAGAGGCCATTTTATTCCAACCTTTGGGTCATTAAAACGTACAGCCCGTTCATAATCAGGACTATAATACTCTGTATGAAAGTACAGTAACTCGCAATCTAATTCAAGGGTTTGAAATCCATGAGCAAAACCCTCGGGAACGTACATCATGCGTCTGTTATCAGAAGAAAGAGTTTCTCCAAACCATTTAAGAAACGTGTCAGAGCCTTTCCGCAAATCGATAATAACATCGTATACGGAACCCCTCAGGCATTTCACCATCTTAATTTCTGTCATTGGTGGCTCTTGATAGTGCATCCCCCTCAGTGTGCCCTTCTCTTTTGTAAAAGAATGATTAATCTGCACGATTTTCTTGGAATGACTGATTTCCTTAAATTCTTTTTCACAGAAAATTCTTTCAAACAGACCTCTTTTATCTTCAAATGGTTCTGAATCTATGACACAAGCACTTTTTAATGGTAACTCTGTAAATTTCATATTAAACCCATTCTAATTGTTCGTTCAATCTTCCATTTCTCTTATGCTCTTTTAGCATATTAATTCGCATTAAGTTTGAACTGCGGAAATTGCTGTCTGAAAAACCAATACTTTCCAGGCCGGATTGTAAATCTTTAACAGCTTCTTCTAATGAAACCTTTGGTATAAAATCAGGCGCAATAGATTCAAAGAGGCTAAAGTCCACCTGATAAGACCGTTTATCTGAGGCGGTATTGTGATTAATATTTATATCTACATTAGGTATTACAAGTTTTACTACTTCTGCCAACTCCTTAACTTGATAATTCCACTCATTAGAACCGATATTAATAGATAGGCATGATCCTCCATTATTAACTCTACGACTAATGGCCCAATCAATTGCCCTGGCCATATCTTTTATATGGATCAATGGTCGCCAAGGCTTACCATCACTGAGTATTTTTATTTTACCGGTTGTTATTGCGTTGGCAACAAAATCATTCAAAACTAAGTCAAGCCTTAAACGGGGACTAAAGCCACAAGCAGTACCAAATCTTAAACAGGTAATAGAAAAACTATCATTGGCTATAGGTTCCAAATCTTGTTCTGCACATGTCTTTGATTTGGCATAAGCAGTTAGTGGATTTAGTTCAGAATTTTCGTTTCGCAAACCGCTTTCAGCAAAACCATATAAGCTACAACTAGATGCAAAAATAAATGATTTTGCTCCCTTATTTTTAGCAAGCTTAGCCAGGTAAATGGCACTTCTGTAATTTACATCTAACGTAATATCCTCAAACTCTTTCCCCATAGGATCGTTAGAAATAGCCGCTAAGTATACAACAGCAACAACACCATTCATCAAATCTTCCGGGAAGGTTCGTACATCACCATAGTATTGCACATCCAATAAAGTTTCAGGTAATCGTGAAATGGTTGTTAATGCGTGCGCATAATATCCAATATCAAACCCTACCAAAATTGCATTCGGGTATGATTTTCTCAATCTTTCAACCACTAACGGACCAATATAACCCAGATTACCAAGAATTAATATCTTCATTCATAAAACTAAGTATTATGTATAGAATTTTCGTTTACCATACTTTCCAGAATGCTTTATTTTCCTTCCATAGTTTATTCAGGTAAATCACATCCCGTTCGTGATCCATACATTCCCAATTTCCACCATGTTTATAAACCATAACTTCACCCTGACTGGCAAGATTTTCCAGTGGGCCAAACTCAAAATCACAATCTTCATCTTCAGTTAAATAGTCCAATAATTCTTTGCTGAAAACCATAAAACCACCATTTATGAAACTCTTTGCAGATTTCGCTTTTTCTGTAAAACTGACGACATGGCCATTTACTTCTTCAAACTCCCCAAACAGCGATGAAGGACGAACACCTGAAACAGTTATGATTTTACCATGACTATTGTGAAATTCTAATAAGGCATTAACATCAATATCTGCAACACCATCACCATAGGTCAGCATATTTACATTATCATCCAAATATTTTTTAATGCGCTTGATCCTGCCACCCTTCAAGGTATTTAAACCTGTATCTACAAGTGTCACATTCCACTCATTTTCATTATGTTTATTGTGATAGGTTATTTTGTTAGTTTTAAGGTCAACAGTAAAATCATTGTTTAAGGCTTCAAAATTATAAAAATATTCCTTGATAATATCCCCTCTAACTCCCAATGTGATAATAAAATCATTGAAACCAAAATGTGAGTATATTTTCATGATGTGCCAAAGGATGGGTTTGTTTCCAATATAAACCATCGGCTTGGGAATGACCTCTGCCATTTGCCCCAGACGTGTTCCCCAACCACCTGCCAAAATGACTACTTTCATAGGTTCCCCTTCCTTATATTCAATATTTTTAGGAAATGCAAAGTTCTGAGTAATCCATAATCAACGAACAATACGAAAAAATAAATAGTGCAAATAGAATATATGTTTTCGTAAGAAACATNAGTGGTACTTTTTANTACACTTTCATTATTCTAACAGAAAAATGGAATATAGACCTGATTCTTCTTTGACCACTCTATATCTGCGNNGCATATACTGTCGAAAATCTGTGCTTTGCATAAGGAAATCTTCGCAAACAGATACAAAATATTTTGCACCCCTTTTCCGTAGATCTTCTATTCTGGCAATAGCCTTTTTCGTCTTCTCCGGGTTGTTCCCCGGCAGGCCAAGACTCCATCCTTTGCGGTGAGAATAATAATGAGTTGCATGTCCATCAGGTAGACTAGTGACAATGAGATCTTTTTTGTCTGTCATTTGTTCTATTGTCTTTGCAAGCACAGGAATATGTCTGTAACCGCGTGGTACAGTATAAGCATATCCAGCATAACGGCCTATCAATACAATTAAAAATATAATACACACAATCAGTGCAAATCTGTTATGCAAGAAAATCATCTCTTTGGATGCATACTGCCAGATCCATACTACTGTTATTGCAGCAAAAATAGACATAATCGGCAAGAAGAATAAATTATAATAAAGTTCGTCTATGTGTGTGCAAAATACAATCATATAGACAACTGTACCAGCCAGCCAGGACCATAATATTGTTCCCTGCTTGGATTCAGTCTTCAGAAAAAGTCCAAATAGAAACAGAGTAAATCCCACAGGAGTCAACATCGGCATCCATCCAAGTTCAAACACCTTTATTAAATACTTTGGTGAAATGAGCAAACTGGGACGCAACCAGTATGAAATTTTAAAAGCATGAGCTCCATATTCCGAATCAACCTTGTGTACGCTACCTGCATGTATATACCATAAAATTACCGGGATTAATACTATCAAAAGATATGCCCATGATCGTACCTTAAATAAGAAACTCAAACGCTGACGCTGCCATATCATAGCCAACAGTGGGATGCAAATACAAAAAGATTGAATCTTTGTAAGTAATGTCATCATGGCAAAAAGAGCAGATACCCAGAAAAACCTATCCTTGTCGCCGACAGACCATAGATACATGAAATAGAGTGCGCCTATAAAAAAGAACAGCATCTCAAAGTCAGGCATAAAAGCCCTGCTATAAATCAATCCAAGAGGAGAAATGGAATAGATAACAATCGTAATCAGGGCCGTTCTTTCTTCAAATAATTTTCTTACCAAATTAAATAGAAAGATTACCGAACCCGCAAAAAACGATATACTGATCAAACGGCCTATCCACTCGTGTACTCCACCACACAATACATAGAACACAGCGGAAATAAGATTCATTAAAGGAAATTCTAATACAAGATATCCCGGTCCAGGTCCTAGAAAGTCTACCTGTGGATAAAAGAAATTAAACCCGTTGGTATAAAAATTCCTTGCAATCATTGCCGTCTGGATCTGCCTGGTAGCGGTTCCTTCCAGGATAGGCATATTTATATTTACCAATCTTATAGCGACACTAAGAAAAAGTAATACTAGAAAGACCTTATTTTCTTTAAAGAACTTATTCATGCTTTTGCCTGGTACTTTTTTGCTATACTCACAAATATTTAAATATTAGTCTCTCCTGAGGAACAACACAAAAGGAGATATCTCGATAGTGGTATCACACATCACAAGCTGAAATCGTTTTCTATGGATAAGAATTATCATTAAATTCTCAAGTATAGGTAACGAACTTTTATGGTTGCCAGTTATAAATACATTACCAAGCTAACGGGGCCTGAAAGTCTTTCAGCATACATCAAATGTATCAGAAAATTCTTTTTCCATACCCCTTGTCCTAATGAAATATGCCAGTTTCGCAAAGAAGACCAGCGGGCAACTGAGACCATAAAAGATTACGAGTATGTAAGGCAGGCTAAATTCAAAAGTCGCTATTTTAAAGTCCGGTACGAATAAATTAAAGACTGCCACTAAGACTATACCATTCATTATAGTAGGATACGTACACAACTTATGAAGCAATGAGAATAGATATCGTGGAGCTGACAACCTTACCTCACTCTTTTCCCCACCATCAATCTTCTTTACTTTAACCGAAGATGCCTTTTTTATAGCAGAAACAAAGACGTTATATTTGCATTCCGAGAAAACACTTATAAGCGTAACTGACACGGATGCTGAGAATGCAAATACTATTGGAAGAATATTTCCACTGCATCTTAAAATCCCCAGACCAATACAAAAGAAAACACATGGATGTACTAAATAATTTGAAACATAGTCAAAATATCCACCTGTCATACTACTTAGTTTCTTATACCTTGCCAGCTGTCCATCGACAGCATCTATGACATAATATAGCTCCAGAATCAATGCTCCTATAAAAAAATAAATCGGTATAGCGGTAGCCAGCAATATGCAAGAAGTCATACCAGCGACTATTGAGAATAGAGTTATCTGGTTTGGTGTAATACTGGTATGCAAGAGCAGTCTAACAATCCGGATGGATATCTTGTGCGTAACATAACGCGGGTAAACTGGGAGTTTCTCATAGTTACCCTTAAAACAAATCCTCTTTAACTCATCTATAGATTTCGTCAAATCTTCGCCTGTCAAGAAATATCTTTGTAAAATATTAAACTTGGATATCTAAAGCTTATCGCAAAAAAAACTTAGATTATCAAATTCCCATTAACTCGAAACCAGAGAGTTTGTCTTGTAAATGTCGATAACTTTAGTTACGCGCTATCAAGGGATAACAAATATTCCATCCTGGATATTCTTCGCATCATCAGGACTACCAGCATCAGTTTCAAGAGTATAATCTCTTGCCTCATTTGCTCCTATTTACTAATTCTATTTTGCGGTAACATCACCCTTAAATCTAAATGAATAAATTTTAGATCTCAAAACATCATAAATTAATGTAAAAACTTTCTCTCTGCGTTGAACATTAATTAAAACAGGGATGCACACCAGAAGAAAACAAGATATCTTTGTAAGAGACGTTAAAATTGGATCAGGAAAGTTCAAGATTGCATCTATCCATAAAATATTTATCAAAAAATAAATATAAAATACCATTATCTCAAAATAAAATCTTATAATATTACGCCACTCCATAATGTGACTTGATGCAAAAGTAAATACTATTAAAAAGAATAAAAAATACGATATAGACGTACCTAAGGCAACACCAATTATTCCCAAACCCATTTTGATAAACAAATAATTTAAACCTATGCATACGGCAACCATAATCCCGTAAAGTGGTATTAGTAATCTTTGTTTATCAATTGTAAATAATAATGCCGAAGACATTTGATTCACAGCCATAAAGAAATAACCAAGAACTAAAATCTTCATAACATCAAGACCTTCCTTAAATTGAGGCAACAACAAAAGAACTAATGGTTGAGTCAGAAAAATAATAACACCTATGAAGATTGGCATCAGGCGACTTATATAATATGTTGGCTGCAATATCATATTTTTTACATCCATAACATCTTTTGTTGCACCATATTTCTCCTGCATATGCGGAAAAATTACCGTATGAAACAATCTTGGCAACACACCAATCTGTTGAACTACCATAATGCCTATTGTGTAAAAACCCAACTGTTCGATTCCTATCATCTTACAAATCATTATTTTGTCAACGTTAAGGAATGTACGAAAGAGTATATTCGCCAAAAGCACTGCACAACCTATTTTAATCAGATACCATATTTGAGTCCAATCAAGGTTAATAGTAAATTTAATATCCGCCCATCTTTTTGCAAAATAAAAGGACAAGACGTTAGCCATTACCATCCCTGAAGCAAATCCTTTTATGCCAAAAAAGTATGCACCTGGTAGTGCAAGCATTGAAATTAATAAAGCATTACTAATAACCACTTTACTCAACACAGAAATTTGCTTCCTTGCCCTTAAAATATTGAGAATCAGGTTATATAATTGTGACACAATAACCAATACTGCAATGATCTTCACGCAAGTCCTCAATAAAGGATCTGTAAACATGAAGAATGAAAGCAGCCATATTACAATAGCACCTGTTACACCTGCAACTATAAGATATGAAAATGTAGCATCCTCTAACCGCTTGGCCTTCCCAACTTCCTTTGCCCCGATACATTGAGGTATTTCTCGAAGAAGCGCATTATTTACACCCAGGCCTACGTACATCCCATATGTTAAAACCATAGTCATAATTGCCCAGTACCCGGCCCCGCTAACACCTAAGAATTTCTTAGAAAACACGCTCACAAAAAAGCCTATAGCTATAGCAACATAACTGGCACTAGAGTATGTAATAGTATCATTTATAATACGTTTTTGCGTCATAAGCAGCCTCTTATATTCACGGCAAATTTCACTTATTTACTCAGATTTATTTCTGGAAAACATTAACACTCTTTTCTACGTCTGACCGTATTCTTCAACTCTTGGCATATTTATCTGTATAATAGTAGTTTTATGCTATCCTTAAAGATACCCTTTGCTTCCTCTAAATCCTCAGGATAATCAATCTCTATCCTGGGATGGGGGTTTGAGTACGCAAGGGTAAGCGGGAATCCCTCCTTTTTCAATTCCATTAAAACATCAGTCAAATATGCATTCAGTCTGCCCTGCTTTAACACCTTTTCGATTGTATCAAACATTTTCTTAGTGGCCATCTTATCTATCTTCAGAATTCCTGTAAATTCACCTGTTGCTTTCTCCAGTTCTATATTCTTACCCATCTTTACAACCATGTTATTTTTTATAATAACCTTGGAATCTTCTTCATCACATTTCTTTTTCTCTACGCAGACAACTATATCACCCTCCTTCCCAATACACTCTTTCAGGATATCGGGATGGTATAAGGAATCACCCGTAATAAAAATGAAACCGTCATTCTCTACGTGGAATCTACTCAACCATACTGATGGCAATATCCCAGACACCTGATAAAAGGGGTTATATACAAAAGTTGCCTTACCTTTCAGTACCGTTTCGACCTTGTCATAACAATGCCCCGTGGTGACGACTATATCTCTAATGCCATGCTTATGTAAAATATCAACGGAGATTTCTACCAGGCATTTGCCATCAATTTTCAGTAGACATTTGTTATTTCTCTCTGTAGCCTTTCCCAATCTGCTGCCCATCCCCGCCGCAGTTATGATGGCCTTCATCCTGTTTTTTCCTTTACAAAGGCAATTATCTGATCAATGTTTATTATCTTTAATCCAAAGTCCATTGCCATTTGAAATAGATACTCTCGTGATGCCATGTTTCCATCCTGATCAAGTATCTCAAGGTCAACCGCAACTGCGGGTTTAATCCCTGCCAGCTTAACTAATTCTACCCCAGCTTCGGTATGCCCTTGTCTTTCAAGGATTCCACCTGAGACGGCCTCAATAGGTATAACATGCCCCGGCTTTCGCAACTCATCTGATACTGCTCCCGGCTTTGCTAATATGTTCATAGTTAACGACCTGTCTCCGGTTGAACTGCCCGAACCACCGGCAGCGGCATCGACCGAAACCATCATTCGTGTTTTATTAGCCTCCGTATTTTCCCCGGATGTTCTCTGGGAAGGGATACCCAGTTCCTCACATCTGCCACGCTCACAAAAAGCTGCAATAAATGCACCCCTTGCATGTGTCACCATAAAATTAATCATTTCTGGTGTTACTTTTGCTCCCGCGCAAATAAAGTCACCCTCATTCTCTCTCTTAATACTATCCAGCACTATAACAATCTTGTTGTTCCTAATATCCTCAATTGCTTCTTCAACGCTATGAAATTGCATATCCTCACTATTTGCCAATGATATTTACCTCCCTTTCATACAAAAAATTTAACCCATATAAATAACTAACTATGAGTATTTATAAGTAATCCATTCCCTACTCATATTTACTAGAACATCTACAAACACATAATCTTTGTTACAATTTTTTTCACTGTCCCTATAAATCCTAATTGTACAATCCTGGCCTTTATATGATGGGCCCTCTTTATTACATACTTTTCTACCTTAACTTTAAATGGCAATATTCTTCTAAGCTTTAGCTCCGTATCACTCTTTAGCTTTAGTAATTCTTCGTCTGAAAAATCAGTTAAATTCACTAAGAATTTATCTGCGTTATTTCCTAAAAGGGAAAGATAAGTATCTTCATCATACTTTATTCTGTTTTTCTCTCTAGCCCAGCCATATAAAGGAGTTCCTGGATATGGCGTGCTAAAAAAGAGCACCGTGCTTCCCAACTTCATCTCTTTTATAAAATTTACTGTATCAGCAATACTTTCTCTATCCTCCCCAACATAACCGAACATAAATGGAGTTTTCAATTTGAGGTCTACTTTACGTGTCAGCTCTATAGCCCTCTTTGCCTGCTCAACAGTGACACGTTTATCCATGTTATCCAAAATCTTCTGGCTTCCTGATTCTATTCCATAACTTACAGAGATACAATTAGACTGTCTCATTAATAGCAGCAATTCCTCATCAACAAGATCTACCCTACCGGTACATTCCCAGGTAATATCTACTTTCCGTTCTATCAAACATCTTGCAAAAGATTTTACCATCTTTGGGTTTGCCATAAATAGATCTGCTAACATCTGAAAATGTGTGCTTTTGAATAATCTATTGAATTCAAGAATCTCATCGACCATACTATTGGCTGTACGATTAACAACCTTATTACCAAAGCTTCTTGAACAATATTCACAACGGAAGGGACATCCCCTGACTGCCGAAATCCATCCTGTTCGTATACCCCGATCAAGATATGCGCTAGAATGCTTTATATATACAGACATATTTATTAAGTCCCAGGCGGGACGAGGTAAAGAATCTATATCTTTTATTCTTTCCCTGGAAGGTGTTCTATGGATATTACCTTCTTCATCCTTAAACCAAAGACCTTTTATATTAATAAAATTCTTGCGTTCCTTAATATTCTCAACTACCTCTGCTACAGTCAATTCCCCTTCATCAACTACTATTACATCAACTGCCGAGTTTTCCAACAATGTCCTGGGGCAGGAAACTGAGATGGCATTACCTACCATAATGGGTATGTTTGGAAATTTCTTTCTTACTTTCCCGGAGAAATCCTTTACAAAATTATAAGCTGTTATAATAGCACTTATTCCTATACAGTCATAAACATGAAATCCTTCTATTCTCTTTTGTAGCTCATCCTCAGAAAGAGGTCCAGCGGTCAGGTCCAACACCTCTATCTGATGCCCTTTTTGCCGCAGGTAGCTACCTAAGTAGCAAATACCTATTGGTGGTTTAGATGCATCCCTTGCCGGTGGATAAACTAATAACACTCTCATCCGTACAGCTCCTTTCTGAGGAGAGCTACCCCTACCACCTCTACAAAGTTCTTAATCAGTACTAACTTCCTTGGCACTCTAATAAACGGTCTCAAACATCTAACTGGGTTGAAATAAAACCTTCTGAAGACGATGGTTCTCAGGCTGCTCAATTTTTCATCAGAAACAGTGCTCATGTTTATACTTACCTGTCCAACTGTTGGGAATTGTCTCTCTACATTAAACCCTTTCTCTTCTGCCTGCTGATAAAGCTCTGTCCCAGGATATGGAGTAGCTATTGCAAAACATCTGTATGGAATGGAGTTTTGTTTCAGCTGCAAAATTTATAGTTTCACGCATCTCTTTCTCTCAACACCCGTACAATTTCAGTGCTGTCATTAATAATTTCATACGGGAGTTTCTCAAAGTCGAAGAGAATTCTTCATTTGAGGACCCACCGTAATCCGAAGTTAAAATAAGAAGTGA
>PBQF01000006.1 GCA_002724975.1 Parcubacteria group bacterium | reverse complement strand
GCTTCCATCTGAAACAACAGCAACAGAATTGGATTTTATTGTGTAATCATACACAGTTTTTGGATTTGCTGCTATTTCCTTGCAGACTTCTGCTACACCTGGGGTGTAAACCAAGCTTAAATCCTTTTTTGTCTTAACTTCAACTTTTAATTTTGTTGCTAGTTTTCCCTTGCTTTCCTTGTGTAGCTTTAATGCTTCTTCTTTTAACCCCATATTAGCATCACTTTATTCTAATCAATCTCTCTAATTTCCAGAATATCTACATTTTTTCTAGGATTCACGTCAGATACAATAATAACTCTGTCTTTATTTAAGAGAAAATTATTTTTTTTGAGAATATCAATTGCATTATTTACCATTGTATTAAAATTGTCATCAAAATTTATTTTAAAAGGAAATACATTCCAGTAGATCATAAGTTTTCTTCTAGTCCTTTCATTATCAGTAAAGGCAAAAATATCAATGTTTGGTCTTTTTTTTGTAACTAAATTAAGAAGCTTCCCAGTTTTGGAAAAAACAATAATGGATTTTGCATCGAGATTTTCTGCATTTATGCAAGCTCCTAAAGTTATAGCTTCCTTGACATTTTTTGTCTTTATTCCATTTGAAACTTCGAATTTTAGTCTACTCTGAACATTTTTCACTATATTACTCATTGTCTTAACGCATTCTACTGGATAAGAACCTTTAGTTGTTTCTCCAGAAAGCATGATGCAGTCTGCTTTCTCAAAAACAGCATTTGCAACATCTGTGACCTCTGCTCTTGTAGGTCTTGGATTCTCTATCATGGATTCTAGCAAATGGGTTGCTATTATCACAGGTTTTCCTACTTCAATGCATTTTCTTACTATATTCTTTTGTACAATAGGTATTTCCTCAAAAGGTATCTCCACTCCGAGGTCACCTCTTGCAACTATAATCCCATCTGCTTCGTCTATTATTTCTTCCATATTATCAATTCCTTCCTGGTCTTCTATTTTCGCTATTATCATTGCATTTGAATTTAATTTATTGAGAACATCTCTCATTTCCTTAATATCTTTTCTTTTTCTGATAAATGACTGTGCTATAAAATCAACATCATTCTCAACTGCTACCCTTACATCCTTAATATCTTTTTCAGTTATGGGGGGTAAATCAGTTTTTATTCCTGGAAGATTGATACTTTTTCTTTTTCCTAAATTTCCTTTATTTAAAACNTTACATGTTACATGATACGGTTCAATTTTCAAAACTTCAAGGGCTATTAATCCTTCATCAACTAATATTACATCATGTTCCTTAACTTTTTTTATTAAATTCTGGTAATTAACAAAAGTATGTTTTTCACCTTCTTGTATATCACAGGCACTGCTTACAGCGATTTTAAAGTTATCGCCTTCCTCAAGACGAAATTCTTGGCTGCTAGTCCTAATTTCAGGACCTTGTGTATCAACCATTATACCTATTGGAAATATTGCCTCTTGACTTACTTTTTTTATTCTATTAATAATCCCAGAATNCTGTTTATGGTCGCTATGAGACATATTAATCCTAGCGATATTCATGCCTCCATCTGATAATTTCTTAATCATCTCCTCGCTTTCAGTTTTTGGTCCTATAGTTGCTATTATTTTTGTTTTTCTCATAGAACAAGAGCAATTAAAGGTGTATTTTTAAATTTTCTCGTTTTAGAATTCACTTTAAAACTCCCCTAAGCCTTTCAGCATCTAATACCTTATTGACGGCTGAAATATATAATGCATCTCTTATACTGCATTTGAAGTTCTTGCATTCTTTCTCTACCTCTTTTGTCGCTGTTATCATATATTTCTCTAATTTCTTAAGAACTTCTTCTTCTGTCCAGTAATAATTCATGCTGTTTTGGACCCATTCAAAGTAGCTTACTACAACACCACCAGCACTTGCCAGTATATCAGGAACAACAGCAATTCGTTTTTTTTCAAGAGTTGTGTCAGCTTCTGCAGTAACCGGNTGGTTAGCTAATTCCAGGACTATTTTTGCTTTTATATTATCTGCATTTTCNTTGGTTATCTGATCCTCTAAAGCTGCAGGTATTAAAACATCGCAGTCAAGTTCTAAAATCTCTTCATGGGTTATTTCTTTTGCACTTTTAAAACCTTTTAAGGATTTATTATTCTTTTTATGCTCGATTACTTTTTCAATTTCCAAACTTTTTTCATCATAAATTCCTGTTTTTGAATCACTTACAGCTATAACTTTATATTTTTGCTCATGAAGGATCTTAGCTGCATTCATGCCTACATTTCCAAATCCCTGCACAACTACTTTTGTATTTTCTGGTTTCATGTTAAATTCTTTGATAATTTCTTTCAAAACAAAAACCCCTCCTAAAGAAGTGGAGATATCCTTTACCAAACTGCCTCCTAATTCAACTGGTTTTCCGGTTATGACGCCTGGTGCGTGTTTGCCTATTATTTTTTCGTATTCATCAAGCATCCATGCCATGATTTCAGGATTAGTACTTACATCTGGTGCGGGTATGTCTGTATCTGGACCTATAAACTTGTACAATTCCCTCATATATGCCCTGCTTACTCTCTCTAATTCTCCTTTTGATATTTTCTTGGGATCAACTGTAACACCTCCTTTCGCTCCGCCAAAAGGGATATTTGCAACAGCGCATTTTAGTGCCATGAGAAAAGATAACATCTTAACATCTTCCAGGTCAACTTCTGGATGGAATCTTAATCCTCCTTTAGTCGGGCCGCGGGCATTATTGAACTGTATCCTATAGCCAGTAAATATCTTTGTACTGCCATCATCCATAATAACAGGAAAGCTAAAAGTAAAGGTTCTTTTTGGTATAGTCAGAATNTCTATTTCTGACTCATTTAATTTTAATTTTTCTGCTACCTTATCAAGCATATTGTAGCATTTAATGCATACATTTTCTTTTTCCATTTATAGTAGAATTCTGTTATAATTTAAATGTCTTTTCATATCAACCACCCCATAATTCAAATGGTGTCATTTACTAATCTCAACTTATGGGCATATTAGTAGATATACCATCTAATGCTGTTGCTACCTTCTCTAACGCATCAGCTACCCTACCTATTTGTTCTGCAATTTCTTCTGCAAAGCCAAACTTCTTCAAATCAGTGGTTGCCACCATATCTACTTTAAACCTCCTTTTCCCTTAGTCAGTATACTAATTAGTATATTAACATATCTTTCTATTTATAGATGTTTTGGAAAGAATTAATAAAAAAAAGAGAGATATTGTCAAATTCCCATAACATCAGCAATATAATTATGCCTGAAAACCTGAGCAGCTTCATATCCCACATCTTCTGGTGATTTATAGAGTCTATAACCTTCTCCATTTATGCCAGCAAAATAATTTCTTTCATCTTGATTTGCAAGGCCAACAGGAATTTCTACTGTTGTTTTTGTGCTAGAATAGTCATCCTGAATAAGAAACTTTAAAATTGGGTGGTAGCCATCTTCTCTTGTATTAAGTTTTAAACATGTGCGTTCAGGAATCTTGCCATTTAGTTTGCTTGCAACAGCATCCTTAAAAGCTAGCTCTACTTTTTGACTTAGGGTTTTTGCACTTGCTACATTAACACTCTGTCCAGTTTCAGATATTATTTCTCCACTTCCATTCATTTTGATTCCTCCATTATTTCTTAATCATATCAATCAGCCAGGCATCCGGCTTTCTATCTGCTTTCAATACAATGCGCGGGCTAACATAGAAACCAAACTCTTTGACATATTGTTCATACATAAACAAAGGTATTGGTTGGCCTCTTTCAAACCAATCAGCCCACCATTCTTTGTCTTTAAAGTTATCAAGAGGAACGCTTGGTTGCATAATGAAACTCTTTGGTTTGATTGTATAAAAACTTTGTGTGTATTTGTGCATCAATCCCTATGATTTTTTTATTAATATGGGATTGCCTCTGCTTTCAATGGACACGCTTTTCAACTGGAAGTATATACGCGCCAGCGAAGACTTTCGAACCATTAAGGTTTTCGAACTCCGGACCTACAGGTTAGGAACCTGTCGCTCTGTCCAAGCTGAGCTACTGGCGCATTAACCAATATAGAAATACAGGTTATTTAAAAACATTGTTCTGATTAGATGTGCTTTTGCTCTTGAATACTTCCTTGAAGAATGCGTACTGTACTGCCATTGCAATTCTGCCTACAAAAAACCCCATAAGAAAAAATAAAAAATATTTCACATACTCTAAGTCATACAAAACAACATCACAAAGCTAACTAATAGACTATCTTAATTAAATCAAACCCATATGTTAAATGTAAAATACTTATACACTTTTTTTATAGAATATTTAGAATATATATTCTTCATAGAATAAATACTTAATACTCTGGCCGAGTATAAACAGAGCCGTATTTAGCTAAAGAATACTTAAGGTTTCTGGAAATACTATTTGAGGTCACTTTGCCAATAATTTTTTTGTTTTCGATAACTATCAGCCTTCGTATCCTATGCTTATCCAGTTTTCTGCTAGCTCCTAATATATGCTCATTTGCATCAATTGTTATTATGGGATAGCTCATTATATCCTTTACCCTTAATACATCAGGATTTTTTCCTTTTGCCACAATCTTTTTCAAAATATCCTTCTCTGTCATTATACCTACAATCTTGTCGTCCTTTTCAACTAGCATAGAACCAACCTGCTTTTGATCCATTATACTTGCAGCTTCAGAAACAACTACATCAGAAGAAATCTTTGTTACATTATGCATTATATCTTTTACCCGCATAAATATGACAAGAATAAGCAATAATATAAAAATTTTTCCTTAAATCTATATAGAATACAGAATATATTTAGTTATAGAAACAAAACGTTTATAAATACTACCTATATACCACCTATATAGATGGATATAAGAAACATACAGAAAACCGGAGACATGCATTATGTATACTTGCCTACAGCTTGGTGCAGGGAATATAAGATAGGCGCAAAATCAAAAGTAAGCATAGACCAAAACAGTGACGGTTCTATAAACATTTCGCCGGAGCTTACGGAAAAAAAGCCAAAACACCTTAAATTCCATGTTACAGAGGATGAACCAGAAGTAATACACAAGCTGGTTGTGGCTTCTTATATCAATCCTGCAGCTTCTTTTGAGATAAATATGGATAAAGAGATGGATTTTACAAAATTAATCAATCAGAAAAGATTAATAAGTCTTGAATCAGTTGAAATTGACAAAAAACAAATCACTTCTGAAGGTATTGTCACTGTTGCTGATCCCGGTTCATTGCTAAAAACAATGACGAAAAAAATTAAGAACATGATAATAGTCATGAAAGAAAATTATGATGAAGTATTGATTCAAAAGTATGAGGATGAGATTGACAGGAGCAAAATGCTTATAGATAAGTCTGTTATAGGCTCCCTAACTTTTGGAAAAACTACAAAATTAAAGAATATAGAGCTTTATTACATCTCTTTAATTTCAAAAGAGCTGGAAAGAATGGTTGATAGATTAATAATGCTGGGACAAGACAACTCCAAATTCCTGGATGAGATTACAAAACCAATTGAGTTCTTGCAGAATATTCTGCAGGATACTGCTAATCTAGACCAAAAATTAGCAATGGAATTCACAAAATCTGTTATCATGATAAAAAAATCAGATATTAAGGATGTTAAGGATGTCAAAAGCTACTATAAGGAGATTATGAGGCAAAACCTTACGACAATAAGCGAAGTAATAATGGACTGGATGGTTACACTAAGACTGGAAAACTAAATACATCCTATAGACTATTTACATTACTTTATTAAGATAGTGCAAAAGATTTTTAACTTTTATCAAAATGGATACAACAACAGGTGATTCAAAAGAAGCTGAAATTTTAAATGAAATAAGGGTTTCTGAAAAAAAGGCAGAAGAGTTGATAGAAAAAGCTGAAAAGGAAAAAGAAGCCATAATCCAGGGTGCAATTAAGAGTTCTTCAAAGTTGTTAAGCAAAAACAAAGATGCAATGGGGAAACTGCAGGAAAAAAAGATAATAAATTTCAGAGACAAAGTTAAATCAGTTAAAGAAGAAAAGCTGAAAGAAGGCAAAAAAACAGTAAATCAAATAAAGAAAAAAGCAGAAAAAAATACCGACAAAGCCATTGATTTTGTCATGAAGAAATTTGAACCAGAAACGTAAAATGCTAAGACCCTATGATATGGACCGTGTAATGATAACAGGGCCAAAAAAATTGCAGGAAAAGGTAATTAAAGAACTGCATAAACTCAGTATATTGCATATTGTTGATCATTCGAAAAGTGAGCTGGCAGATATAGGGGAGCCATTAGAAACAGCAAACACATTTTCTGAAACAATTGTTAAGATAAGGTCTTTAATAACCACATTGAACATCCAAAAAGAAGATGTTAAATTTGAATTTAAAGGAAGTTTATTGGAAATAAACCAGACTACAAAAAAGCTTAATGAAGAAGCCGGAAAAAATTTAGATGAATTAAAGATAATTGAAGACAAAATCTCAAAAAATGAAAACATAAAGCAGGAATTAGAGATTTTAAAAAATGTTGATGTTCCTCTTGAATCATTCTCATCCTACAAGTCATTAGCTTACTTTACAGGTTATTTGGAAGGAAATGACTTATCATCCATAGGAAAAGAACTATCAGGAATAACAGAAAAATTTATGTTATCTCAGAGTGCTATTGGGAAAAAAACATTTATTGCTTTGTTTATTGATGCAAACAGCAAAGACCAAGCAAATAATATACTAAGAAAGGTAAATTTTTCTTCTGTAAACTTTGCAAACATAGGAAACTTAAGAGGAAGCGCATCATATAATTTAGAAAGAATAGAAAAAGAAAATGCGAAGTTTGAAAGCCAAAGCAACAACATAAAAAAGCGATTAGAAAAGCTAGGGCAGGAACATAAGAGCTTTCTAATAACTGCTGAGGATATTTTAAGCAAGGAGCTTGAAAAGGCAGAAGCGCCTTTGAAGTTTGCAGCAACACCATCCAGTTTTCTCATAAAAGGGTGGGTTCCAAGCAATAACATGGAGAACGTGATTAATAAATTAAATAAAATAACCGGAGATAAGATATCCATATACCATGAACATGCAAAAGAAAAAGATAATGTACCTATAAAACTTAAAAATCCAATCTATGCAAAACCATTCGAGTTCTTTATGGACCTTTATTCAATGCCTAGGTATAAGGAATTTGACCCTACACTGCTCATGTTTATTACTTATCCAATATTTTTTGGCTTTATGCTAGGAGACATGGGTTATGGAATTGTTAGTTTTGCTCTTTTCTATCTTTTAAAAAAGAAAATTCCAAAAGCATCAGCTTTATTTAACATATTACTCATATCATCCGTATCTTCTACAATATTTGGATTGATGTATGGGGAAATTTTTGGCTTAGAAGAGATAGGCCATTTTGCAATTCCGCATTTACTCAGCAGAACTCATGAAGTATTTACCATGCTTTACATAGCAATAGGCATTGGGGTTTTCCAGGTGAACCTCGGATTAGCCCTAGGATTCATAAACGTAATGAAAGACCATGGCTTATCCAAGGCAATTTATGAAAAAGCAAGCTGGTTTGTCCTGCAGATAGGAGTTGCTTTGATTGCATTATCTTCCCTTAATATGATTGTATTGCCTTCATTTGTAGGAATTGCATTTTTAGTGATATCAATTGCAATGCTTTTCAAGGGAGAAGGGATAAGGGGAATAATCGAACTTCCAAGCATATTAACGAACATATTGTCTTATGCGCGATTGATGGCTATTGGCTTAAGCTCGGTTTCATTGGCAGTAGTTATTAATGAAATGTCCTTTGGTTTTTTTGAAAAAGGCGGTTTTGCCATCTTAACTGGAATTTTAATTTTAATTATTGGCCATACTATAAATATAGTGCTTGGCTTGTTTGGAAGCTTTTTGCATTCATTAAGATTACATTATGTTGAGTTTTTTTCAAAGTTTTTTGAAGGTGGTGCTGAAAAGTACAGTCCATTTGGAGCAAAAGAGTAATAATTCAATAAAAAATAAAAA
>PBQF01000005.1 GCA_002724975.1 Parcubacteria group bacterium | reverse complement strand
TCCTAGTGAATACACAGAGTCAGGATGCAATCCTCCTGCTGCAAGTTCTTCAGGCAGTGGAGGAGGCGGAGGCGGAGGTGGTGGAGGTGGCGGAGGCTCTGGAGGAGCAGGAGCGTTCTTTATCTGCAACATGGATTGGCAATGTGAAGAATGGTCCGAATGTACAAAAGATGTTGAGATAAGAGACTGTAATTTTGTCAAAGTTGCCCAGCATGCTCAAAGTACACTTTGCCCGGAAGAATCTGAAGTTCCTGAAACCAGAAGGTCATGTGAAATTCCAAAAAATGTTTCTCTATCAGAATCATCATTCAAAGCAGAAACAGAAGAATCTGATAAAGCAACATCATCAATAACCGGAGCAGCAACAACAGAAGTAAAAGAAAAAAGCAATTTCTTGATAGGTATCGCAATAGCCATCATAACTGTAATTGTAGGCATATTGACTTATACATTAATTTTCAACCATAGAAACAAAAAATAAATTACTTTTTTACACTTTTCTCAAACTTCTTTAAAGCTTTTATTTGAGGTACTCACATATGATTTATTCTTTTAAAAATTTATTGTTTAAGAATTAAACGACTTTGGTCTGCACAGTGCTTATATATTTATAAATAAAATCGGTTTGCTACACAAGATGACACTCTTAGATATTGTGCAAGAAGCAATGAAAATTGTAGATGCTGAGAAAGCAGAAGAATTTGGGCTTACTAATAGTGAAATGCAAATTCTAGGACTTTATGCTAAAGGTCATTACTTTGAAGAAATATGTGGTGAATTAGATATACAGTCTCAGACATTAAAAAATTATTTATCATCTATCCGGAAAAATTTGGAGCAAAAAAGACAGTTCACGTAATACAGATAGCAACACTAGAAGGAGTGTTGACAAAAGAGGCAGAACTACTAGAACCGACACTTACACCACAAGAAATTCAAGCAGTATTGTACACAGCACATGGATATACAAATCAACAAACAGCAGATGAATTAATAAAAGGTAACCCGACCATAAAAACTCAATTACACTATGCTCGTGAAAGAAGTGACCACATAACAACTGAACGGCTTGTGTATCTTGCAACCCTGCAATACTTTAACCCTTGGCCGATACATATAACTGAACAAGGAGCAATACCTGTAGAAAAATCTGGTTGAATCTAAACAACTTTAATTTCATTAACGTCAAAATGCCTTTTGACAGTATCTGCAATTGAATTTATATTGTGCCTATCTCTCCCTATCAGCATACCTTTTGTTTTTCTATCATCAATGTAAATAGTCACTGTCCCGTCCTCTTCTTCTTTTATTTCTTTAGCTTTAATAGGATATATCAGATTCTGGACAAATTGAACCAGGTCACTGCTGAACTCTGCTAACTTTATCTTTTTCTTCAAGGTATTTTCCACTCTTTTCAAATTAGAGCCCTTCTTGCCAATGGCTTTGCCCATTTCGTTTTCATGCACAATGAAGAAAATGCCATCATTTACAATGCAGTCCTTTACTCTTGCGCCAGTCAGTGATTCAAAAAGAGACATGTACTTCATGATGTTTATATCGTATTTTATCTTTGCCACTTATTCACCCTTAAGTATGGATAAAACAGAAATAGAAAATGGTTTTTTGCATATAACACCTAATTCATCATTAAGATAGTTTACTTTTATTGTTTCAGTTTTATTAAGGGAAGCGTAATAATTTAAGTCATCAACAATCTTTTCAGCGCAGTTGGAGCTTACAATAACCTTCTCGACCCTGCCTGACTTAAGAGCTTTGATAGTTCTGTCTGTACCTACGACAAGAGCTTTTGCTTTAATTAATTTCTTAATCTCAGTAGATGTTAGTGTTTTTTTTGGAGGCATTTTATTCTTTTGGCTTGGTAATTAAATCAGGAACCCCTGTCCCAGTAGGTATAGCTTGGTTAAGCATCACATTTTCAACAACAGAATTAAGCTGATCAACTTCCCCAATCAATGCAGCATTTATTATGTGCTTAATTGGAGTTTCAAAGCTTGCTCTGGCTAATGCAGAAGCTTTCTCGCTTACAACACCATATCTTGTAATTCCTTTTATAGATCCTGAAACGCACATTGTATCTGCAACTAGCATTATATGCCTTATATCCACATTAAATCCTTGGTTCTCTATAACCTTAAAGACCTCTTTAATTATTGCTTCCCTGGCAGCTTCAATTCCTAAAACCTCTTGAATTTCAAAGATGTTGTTAGTTGTTGTCCTATGTGCATCTACTCCTTCAAGCTGCAGGACTTCTGAAAGATTTGAACCGGCAGTCATAATTAAATACTCATCATTTCTCTTTAGAGGCAATACCTGGTGAATCTCCTTTATTCCCTTAATATGGATGTCTTTTATTTTCTCTTTTGCCTTGTATACATCATTAAGGCTTTCTTCCTTGCTGCGACTTTTCAATATAATAGAATCCTTATTATCCTTTACACTAAATCCCTTCAACTGCTTGGTAATGCTGCTAGCCACATTAGAATTTGTTAAGCTAAGGTTTTTCATTTTTTCCTTATCCAATTTCACCTCAATTTCTGAGTCAATAAGGCTTATGGAAAATTCCAAAGCAATATGGTTTAATTTTGTTTCCTTAATCGCAAGAGCAAATTCTTTTATGTCCTTGCCTTTTGAATATGGAGTTTTAAGGTAGATTTCCATTGCTGGTGTTTGTAGTCCTTTTCTGCCATCAAGAACTTCTATTATTCTTGGCAATCCAAGTGTAACATTCATTTCTGCTACACCTGCAAAATGGAATGTGTTCAAGGTCATCTGTGTTCCTGGTTCACCGATTGATTCTGCTGATATTACGCCTACTGATTCCCCTGCCTGTATTTTAGCATTCTTGTACTCTTCCAGAGTATTATCAAGTATTTTTTTTAGCTTTGCCTGATTTATACTTCCACCTTTTTTAGCCAGGTAGTCTTTCATATCATCAAGTATCCTTTTAGGAAGTTTGTCCGCATATTCTGCTATTAGTTTGTCCATTTTAACCCACTGATTTAATTATTCTTTTGACATTTATGAATCCTCTTTCAGATTTTGAAACATCAATGCCATCTTCACCATACTCAAACTGAATTATTTTATTTGAAGCATCTCTTACAGAGCCATCACTCTCTACTTTCAAATCCTGCATGGCATTTGCAAGCCTCCTATACAAATAACCTGATTTTGGAGTTCTAAGAGCTGTATCCATCAGGCTGTCTCTACCAGTCATTGCTCCAAAAAAGAAGTCTGTTGGTGATAAGCCAGTCTTGAATTTTTCACTAATGAAACCCCTGGCTTCAGAACTTAAGTCGTGTTTTTTAAAAGCCGATAATGTTCTTCCTTCAAAGCCTTTTTCTATCCTCTTACCCCTCATAGCCTGCTGGCCGACACAAGCTGCCATTTGTGCAAGGTTAAGCAAGTTTCCACGTGCTCCTGACTTTGCCATAATCATTGTATGGGTGTTCTTGTCAGCAAAATTTGCAACAATTTCCCCAGTTTCGTTTCTTGCATTATTCAAAACTTCAAGGATTCTTAATTCAAGACTCTCCTCCAAAGTTTTTCCTGGAAATGATTCCAGTTTATTATCCTTATGCATACGTATTAGATTGTCAACTTCTTTTTTTGCGTTGTCAAGTGTTTCCTGCACCTTTAAACTTGCATTCTCAGGAAGGTCAGTATCTGAAACAGCGCATGTAAAACCTGTTCTTAATAGAACTTCTATTCCCAGCCTAAAAATTTTTCCAAGCATGTCTATTGTAAAATGCTTTCCGTATTTTTTATGTATATTTCTTAGCAGCAGCCCAGAACCTTCCCCAAGGTTAGCTCGATCCATATAGCCTTCAACAAGCTTTCCGCTTTTTATTGTAACTTCTTCATCCTCTCTTGTTTTTCCGGTAAAGTTAAAATCCTCTGGTATCAAAACAGAAAATATTTCTTTTCCATCAACCATTTCCTTCTTAGGCAATTTTGAAAAATTGTCTAATCCAACTGAGGCTAAAAGATCTATTGCACTGTTCCTGCTTAAAGTCATATTTTTTGTAAGTAAATAATTGCCAGAGATTGCATCCTGCACACAGCCAATTATGCTTAAGCCGTATCTTACAGAAATAAGCTGTGTCTGTACTTCCATTAATATTTCAGCTTCTGCTCTTGCTTCTTCTGTCTGGGGAATATGCAGATTCATTTCATCACCATCAAAATCAGCATTATATGGATGACATACAGCAGGATTAAGCCTCAAAGTTTTTCCTGGCAGTACCTTAATGCGATGGCACATCATTGACATTCTATGCAAACTTGGTTGCCTGTTAAATATAGCTAAGTCACCATCCATGAGATGCCTTTCAACAGTATAGCCCGGTTGCAGTTCTTCTAATGATGCTTCTTTTGTTTCATCAGTAATTTTTTTCTTTTTTCCATCAGGCCTGATTATGTAATTTGCTCCAGGGTATTTTTTAGGGCCCTTTTCTATAAATTTCTTTAAATATTCCATGTTCCAAGTATTAACTTTTTCAGGAACTGAAAGTTTCATAGCTATAACGTCTGGAACACCTACTTCATTTAACTCTAACATTGGATCCGGGCTTATAACTGTTCTTGCGCAGAAATTTGTTCTTTTACCTGCAAGGTTATGCCTGATTCTTCCTTCCTTGCTTTTTATTCTTTCTGTTAAAGTCTTTAATGGCTGGCCTGACCTATGACGTGCAGGAGGTAATTGAGCAATAGCATTGTCAAAGTATGTTGAAACATGGTATTGCAGCAAATCCCATAAATCCTCTACTATAATCTCTGGTGCACCGGCATTTATGTTTTCAAATAATCTCTGGTTTATTCTGACTATATCTCCAAGCTTATGTGTAAGGTCATCTTCGCTTCTTTCCCCGCTTTCAAGAGTTATACTAGGCCTCATTGTTACAGGAGGTATGGGCAATAATGTTAAAACCATCCACTCAGGCCTTACATATGGTGCTGCAAGCCCAAAAAGAGCAGTATCTTCATCAGGCACTTTTTCAAGTCTTGTCCTTATTTCTATTGGGCTTAATCTTTTATCCTCTTCTATAAAGGTTGTTGGCTTGTCCAGAGTAATCTTTTTTTGCCGTGCCTTGCAATGAGGGCACTTGTTAATTGTCTTTAAACTGGTTATAATCTCCTTTATTTTAGCCCTTCTTCCTTCAATCCCTTTCTCTTTTTCCACTGCATCAAGAACTTCCTTGAAGTTATTTATCTTGTTTTTTGGTATTAATATCCTACCGCAATCTCTGCATGTGGATTTCAAAGTCATAAGAACTATATTAACAAATTTAACATGTATTATTGGCCTTGCTAGTTCTATATAGCCAAAGTGGCCTATACATTCTTTTAATTTTGAGCCGCATGTTTTGCATCTTAAACCAGGGTCAATGACTCCTAACATTATATCCATTAGGCCGCCATCTACAGGATAGCCTTCTTTATCGTAAAGTTCTGGTGTAACAACTTTTGCAGAGGCCATGCCCTTGATTATTTTAGGGCTTAAAACAGAAAACACAATGCTTTTTACCTGTTTATAGACATGAGTTTCCTGCTCAATTATTTCATTTTTCTTCGCTGTTTTTTCCTCTGCATCTTCTGAACTTGATTCTGTTTTCTCTTCAGCTTTGGTTTCTGTAGTTTCTTCTTCTTTTGATTCCACATCAGGCAGCTTCAATTCTTGTGCAGGTTTTTCTTCTGCTGTTTCAGTAGTTTCTTCTGCAATTTTTTCCTCTGCAGCTACCTCTACCTCTTCTGTTTTCTCTTCAGCTTTTACAGTTTCCTCAGCCTTGTCTTTCTTCTCTGCCATTTTTTCAATATTTATTTTCCAATTGCAGTTTCTGATATATTCCCAATGACTTAAACTCATCAAGTATTAATTTGAATGCGTAGCTTATTTCAACATCATTTATCTCAACATTTTCTCCGCACACAGGACAGTAGCTTTTATTTTTGTAGTCATCTTTAATTGCTATAAGACCACAGTTTTCACATATAGGGACAATTGTTTTATCAGAGTCAAATCTTTCTTTTAACAGCAATGAAGCCCCATGTGCAACAAAAGTATCTTTTTCCATTTCTCCAAGCCTTAAACCGCCTTCCTTAGCTCTACCTTCTGTAGGCTGCCTTGTAAGCAATTGTATAGGGCCTCTAGCTCTGGAATGTATTTTGTTTGCCACTAAATGTTTTAGTTTTAAGTAATACATGCTGCCAACAAAAATCTTGGCCTCCATGATTTCTCCAGTAATCCCATTGTAAAAAGTCTCTACGCCATTTTCCCTAAATCCTGCTGATTTTAATTCTTCTCTTAGCTTTTCTTCAGGCTCTGCATCGAATGTTGTTCCATTGACCTGTCTGCCGGATAAAGCTCCTACTTTTCCGCCAAGAATCTCTAATAAGTGGCTTATTGTCATACGTGATGGTATTCCATGCGGGGAAAATATTAAATCAGGAACTATTCCTGATACAGAAAAAGGCATGTCTGATTCTGGAACTATCAATCCAACAACTCCTTTTTGGCCGTGCCTGCTCGTAAATTTATCCCCTATTTCAGGTATTCTTTCGTCCCTTAATCTTACTTGAACTAATCTGTTTCCTTCTTCATTCTCAGTTAACAAAACAAAATCAACAACTCCTTTTTCACCATGCTTCATGGCTACAGAGCTTTCTCTCCTGGTACCAGCAGCTAAATTATATTCTTCTAAAGAACTTAAAAATCTTGGAGGACTTGTTTTTCCAATAACAACATCACCTTCAGCAACCTGTGCTTCCGGATAGATTATTCCATCCTGTTCCAAAAACCTATAATCCCTTTCAGATTTATATCCTTTTACATCTTTGTCTGGTACACTTACCTGGTCAATTAAGCCCCCAGAATATCTTAGTTCTTCTGAAATACTCGGCCTGTAATATGTTGAACGGCCAAAACCTCTTTCAATAGACGCTTTATTCAAAATTATCGCATCCTCCATATTATATCCTTTATAGCTCATTACAGCTACAACAATATTCTGGCCAGCAGGATGATTTTCATAGTCGCTTATGCCGTGCATAATAGAATTAACTATAGGAGCTTGAGGATAATGCAGCAAATTGACATCCATATCCATTCTTACAGAATAGTTCGATGCATATAATCCCAAAGCCTGTTTTTGATTTTTAGAGCCTGCATTAACTCTTGTAGACTGATTAAAGTTTCCATATGGAACAAGAGACGTTGTCAAACCAAACATACCTAAAGGTGTTATTTCTAGATGAGTATGCTCTGGAGTAATGTCTTTTTCAAAGAAAGCTACTAATGTATTTTCTTCCTCAGCAGCATCCAGATATTCTATAACGCCCTGCTTAACCAGGTCACTCCATACAATTTCATTTTTTTCCAGCTGCTTCAGATGTTTTTCAGTCAATAAAGGCTGACCTTCCTTTACTACAATCAATGGTCTCCTTGCTCTGCCTTTTGAGGTTTCTATAAAAATTTCATCTGATTTTTTATTATGGTAAATGTTAAGGTTAGATACTATGCTACCTGCTCTTCTTTCATCTCTTACCTTAGCGACAAAACTATTTGGGTCATCAACTGTTCCTATAAATTTACTGTTCAGGTATGCTTCAGTCATCTTATAACCTTTAATCCATAGTTTTTCAATTGTTTGGCAACTTCATCTTCATTGGATTCGTTGGAAATAGAACATAGTAATGAAAGATTCTTTCTTAGACCAATATTAGTTCCCTCAGGAGTTTCTATAGGGCATAGTCTTCCTAAATGAGTTGAATGCAGTTCTCTTGCCTGGAAATTTTCCTGGCTAGCACTTAATGGACTCACAACTCTCTGTAAGTGAGACAGCATTTCCAGATAGTTTAGCCTTTGGATTCTTTGGCTTATTCCTTTCCTTCCGCTAACCCAGTTACCTGTTGCCATAGAAGAATAAATTCTCTGCGTAAGCAGCTTGTCTCTTATCAGATTTTTTATAGTTGGGAATTTACCTCTCTTAACCATCCTTTGGAAATTGTACAATAAATCTCCAATAAGCACTTTTAGGTTAAGCCTCAGCAAATCTGAAAGCAAGTCACCAGATAATTTTAGCTTTTTATTCATATAATGGTCTTTGTCATCAGTGTTAAGCTCTTCCTTTGATACTCTCAAAAATCGTTTGATCATTTTGCACAGGTTATAAGCCTTGAAAATTCTGTCCTCTTTTTTTATTCCAAGATGCGGAAGCAGATACTTATCAAGTATTTCCCTCATTCTCTCAACCCTAACTTCTTTTGACTGGGTAACGCCTATTTTCTTTGCAATGTAGTCTAATGCTTCATCTTCTGTCTTGATGCTTGTAAATTCAATCAGGTTAATCATGACCTCATCATATTGCTTTTCATCTGAAATAAATTTAGTAATCTCTTCATCTTTAAGCAATCCTAATGCCTTTATCACAACAATAATTGGGATTCTTCTTACCCTGGTAAATGTAAGATAGAAAATACCGTCTTTAAGCTTCTCCATTGTATGAGGAATTTTAAATGAGCCATACTCAGAAAACAATTTGCCAACAAATTCTGATGTGCCTCCTACGCGCCTTTCAATAAGGAATTTGTTAGAGGCAAGGTCTTCTATGGTTATAAGCACTTTCTCAGTACCATTGATTATAAAATATCCCCCCGGTTCGTTAGGATCTTCTCCTGTTTCAATAAGTTCCTGTTTGCTTAAGCCATGCAAATGGCACCATTTGCTTTTGAGCATTATTGGTATGTTTCCTATCTGGGTTGTGAAGCTTTCTCTTTGTACGCCATTAATGTGGGCGCTTACTTCAATAAAGGTAGGCGCAGAATAAGTCAATTTTCTCAGTCTTGCTTCAACAGGTAATATGTTTCTCTTGCTTCCGTCAGCTTCCGTAATCTCTGGCTTTACAGCCCATATTTTATCCAGTCTTATCTTGAAATCATCTATATTATGCGGAATGATTGTCGGCACTATTTCTTTATTCTCCCCTATAATTTGGTTTAATTGATTCTCTATAAAATCATTATAGGATTCAATGTCAGAATCTACAAAACTCTGTTCGTCAAAATATTTTTGTATTAAGGTCTTGCCGTATTTATACATCAACAATCACCCTGTAAAATAATGCTTCTCCTGCCGTTTCACTGGTTCTTATAATTTTTATTACATCTCCCGGCTTGACATTTAATGCTGCTATCGCTGCATCTGTCTTTAACATTCTTGGAAGCTCTTTTGCAGAAATATGGTATTTCTCCAGCAGTTTTTCTTTTTGTGCTTCACTTAGCTTTGAGTGCTTAGGTATTAAAAAATGCTTGTCAACTTTAAATTTTTTCTTCATCCTTGTGATAAAACTCCTCGTTGGTTCACGAAAATTATTAATTGAACATATATGGGCCGGACGTGATTCGAACACGCGACCACATCATTGCTTTCAACTTATTGAAAGTTCGAAAACCCCTAGGCTTTCCGTTAAAAGTGATGTGCTCTACCAGGCTGAGCTACCGGCCCGCGACGTTAATTCCAAAGGAATTTATAAATTTCCTTGAAATAAAAACGCCCTGGCCGGGACTTTCACCATTTATCTTTGAACATAAATGTTTTGAACCCGGGTCGAAGCCGCGACAGGGCTTCATGATAGTTCCTGCAGCTCAATAAGCTTTATTTAAACTGCGCCAGGCTACACCACCAGGGCATTTTAGTATAACAGCATAGTTTACCTTCCTTTAACTAAAACAAACCTAAAATTGTAGTGTTTTATCTAAAGAAGGATTATTTTGCATTTTGTATTGAATTACTTCATTATTTATAAAGCTTACGGAATTTAATAGTAAATTTGTAGAAATGCCTCTTTCTAAACCTATTTTACAAGAACTATAAACAGCTTAGACAAAACTACTATTTAATTATTTCTGTACTGGGGTAGATATTTTGGTTTGTGATTCAAAATTTTAATCGTTCAGAAAACTATATAAACAAACTAAAAATCATATGATTAAATGAGCAAGAAGAAAGAAGAGTTAGCTGCACAGGAAAAACAGCAGCAGGAAATTTCCAGGATTAAGTTACCCAGAGGCAACCAGACTTTAGGAATTCTTGAACAAAGAGTGGGAGCTTCCAGAATGAGAGTTAGATGCCTGGATGGAAAAACAAGAATCTGCAGAATCCCAGGAAGATTAAAAAGAAGATTATGGGTAAGAGAAAACGATATTCTTATTATCGAGCCTTGGGAATATTCCGGTGATGAAAAAGGTGATGTAATATACAAATACACACCTACTCAAACCAGTTACCTGAAAAAGAGAGGATATCTGAAGAAGATCGAAGAAGAAGATGAATTCTGATTCGAAATTTTCTTTCACTACTCTAGAATAGAAATATTTAAATATCAGCTGTATTTAATCTTAAATTAAGATGCACACTAAGTTTACAACCTTCGTGATATATATTGTATTGCTAATTACATTTCTTGGCCTTATAAATATGATTTTTAATTTGCATAGGTTTGCTTTTATTCTGGAATTTCTAATTTTGTTTGGACTTTCTTTTGTAGCATTAATCTCAGCAATAGGCATTAATAATAATTTCAGATGGGCTTGGATACTGCTTACTTTATTTTTTGCTTTTGTGTTCCTGGACATGGTTTTTATTTATGTAATAACAACTACAAAAATATTATATTTTATGCATTTGATTGTCGTAGCAATTGCAGGATTTTTCATATCTTTGTTCAGCATTGAAAAAGAAAAAGTTGAGGCAGTTGGAGAAGAGAAAGCAGAAACAAAAGCAGTAGAAAAATCATTCAAGCCTGGAAAATTCATAGCAAGCAAAACAGGAGCAAAATATCATGCACCTAAATGCGACTGGGCAAAAAGAGTCAAGAAGAAAAATGCCGTTTGGTTTGATTCTAAAGAAGAAGCTAAGAAAGCTGGTTATAAGAAAGATGATTGTGTTAAGTGATTAGTTCTTAAAAGTTACTTCTTATCCTTAACAAACCCCAAAACAATAATTCCAGCCAGGAATAAAGCAACAACTACTAAAAGAGATTGCTTGAATCCCAGATTAACAGCTACAAAGCCAAATAATACCGGGCCTATAACTCCTGAGAATTTTTCAGTTAAGCCCTGGTATCCAAATAATTCAGCTATTTTGGCCTTAGGCGCTAGCTCAACTAACATAGGCCTTGTAATTGTCCATATAGCCCCCAATAATGCGCCGCCTAAAATGCCTGTAAGTAAAAATGTTGCATAGCTTGTTTTGAAATATAAAATCAAAATAACGACAATCCATAAAATTAAAACACATGCCAATGTTTTTTTGTGCCCTAGTTTATCTGTTACTTTCCCGAAAAATAAAGAGCCTATAACTGCGGCTATTGCCATTATTGCATATAAGGGAAGAAATTGAATTAAGCCCATTCCCAGCTGGTCTTTAGCAAACAAAAATAAGAATATTGTTGCGGTATTAGCAGCATCGACATATAAAAATGATGCAAATAAGAAAAGCCATAGTGACTTAAATTTTTTTATATTCTTTATTGTAAAAATTACTCTCTTAAAAGCAGCTACAAAGTGCTGCTTTTTAATCTTAATTTTCGAGGCTTCTTCAACAAAGAAAAATGTGAATAGTGAAAAACCAAAAAATAGAAGCGCTGCAGCCATAAATACTATTTGTATCCCCGATATACTCTCAAAACCATAAAAAAGGCCAATTATATAAGCTATTGCAACACTTAGCACTGTTCCTAAATAACCAACAGCAGTTCCTAATCCTGAGACAAAGCCTATATTTCTTTTGGTTGAAATATTAACAAGCAGGGCATCATAAACATCCAGACTTGCATGGAAAAAGAAGGTAGCCAAGAGGCCAAATACCATCACCAGCAAAAGGCCAAAAAATCCAGTAAAGAAAGTAAACACACAGCACAGAACAGTGAACATAAACAGCAATAACTTTTTCCGCCGAGTTATATCCGCAACTCCGCCAAGAGTAGGAACTAGCAATCCTGCCAAAAGCATAGAAATTGACATAACTAAACCAACATGGAATGCTGTACCTCCTTTAAGAACAACAAATAATGGAAAATAAACAGTAATAAATAGAGCAGAGAATATTGTATTGGCAAAATCATACATGCTCCAGCCGAATATTTGTTTTTTAATTGATATTTTCATGGTTTTTTAGTCAAAAAAACAACAGTAGCAATAGCGTATTCTCCATCATGGCTAATGCTCAAGTCATAATTTAACACATCTCTATCCTTTTTTAGTATCAAAAACGGCTTACTATTTCTTTTCTTCTTAATTTCTATGTCATGCCAGTCAAGGTCGTCAAATACTTTTTTGCAGCTTTCTTTTGCAGCAAACAAGCCAGCAAGACTTTCAGATTTTAAGTTTTTGAGTTCATTCTTGTGGAATATTTTATTCAGTGTCTTGCTGTCTAACTTATTAAACCTCTTAATTTCCACAATATCACAACCAACTTTAACTTTCATCATAACCCTTTAACTTTTCCTTCAATTATTTTTGTTGCTTCTATGTAAGACACATTTTTAATTTCTATCGGCTTGCCAAATGTAATAGAAACTTTGCCAATCTTGGGCCAGAATTTACCTATTGGCAGTATTTCAAAAAGACCCTTCATCTTAACCGGAACTACTTTGGCATTCATGTTCAAGGCCAAAAATCCTGCTCCCGTCTGGAATCTGTCAATTTTTCCATCTGTTGTTCTTCTGCCTTCTGGAAAGACAAAAAGAGAATAACCTCTGTCTAGTACTTCTCCAGTTAAGTCCAGACTTCTTTCTATCCCGATTTCATTCCCAAAAGGATACGTATTGGAGAATATTCTTATAAACAGGCTTTCAAGCTTCCTTATTAGCTTAGCTTTTTTTGGAGGAGGTATTCCGTAGAGTCTTGATGGAGAAGCTGCGCAAGCAATTTTTTTCCTCATTCTAAAAGGCAGGCTTCTTAACAAACATGGAACATCAAGAGCACTTTGATGATTTGGCATGAAGATAACAGGCTCTTTTATTGCTGAAATGTTCTCTATGCCCTTACACGATACGTGACAAAAAATGCTGATTATTCTTAAAAAGAACATCTCCTGGAATATTCTTCTTATACTGGCTACAATTGGATTTAACTGCCATTTTTCCAGCCTGAATTTTTGGATTTTCTCCTGTTTTTTTATAAGGTCTTCTAGAGCTTTCACAGTAGTTGAATCCGATATTTTTTGTTCTGGTATCTCAATATTAAATTCATCCTCTATTTTTGTAATAAGCTGGACTCTTTTTAAGGAGTCGAGTAATAGATCATAACCAAGCGTGGAATTAGGCCTTGGTTTTTTGTTTGTGATATCAGCAACTATCTGCACTAATTTATTTCCATAACTTAGTTTCGGTTTTTTCTTTTCTTTAATGATTTTTTTTACTAAGTATTTCTTAATCTTTCCTACAGGTGTTTTTGGAAACGACTGTTGAGGCCAGATCTCAAAAGCGCTTATTCTTTGTTTTGGCATTAATTTCAAATTCACTTTTTTAATCACTGCTTCTGGCTCTATCCTCCTGCTTGGTATGATAACAGCTTTTATAGTGCCGTTTTCATCTATAACGCAGCTCTCTTTTATTCCATCCATACTATTAAGAACTTTTTCTATGTCATATGGATAAACATTCTCTCCTGCTTTTGTTACTATTAGGTCTTTTTTTCTTCCCATCAAATAAAGATATTGTCCTTTGAATACTCCAAGGTCTCCTGTCCTAAACCAGTTATTTGTAAAGACCTGTTTAGTTTTTTCTTTATTTTTGTAGTAAGCTTTAAAGACATTCTTTCCCTTTACTAAAATCTCATTACCATCCAGTTTTATTTCTATTCCTGGGAGTTTTGCCCCAACTGAGCCTGTTTTATTTCTGAACAAAGTGTTTGTTGTAACTAAAGCAGCTGTTTCTGTAAGACCATAACCCTGGACTACCAGTTTGCATCTTCTTTTCCAATATTTTTCTAGGTCAATGTCTAGCTTTGCTCCCCCAATCCCTATCAAAAAGAATTGGTAACCTAGATTCTTATTCAAGTTTGGCTGCTTCAGAGATTCCAAAATTGCTGGAACACACGTCACCGCATTGATGTTTTTGTTCCTTATTATCTCTGTAAGTTTTGCTGGCCTAAAAGTTGCTGGATAGAGTATGCTGGAACCATAATATAAGGGGATTAATAAGCCAGCAACCTGTTCAAGTATATGGCTAAGAGGCAATACAGAAATAAATTTCAAACATGGTAGCTTTACTGCTCTTGTCAACGAATCCATGCTTGCTAAGAGATTCTCATTCGTCAGAACTACCCCTTTTGGAATATCTGTTGTGCCGGATGTGTATAATATTTCTGCTGTATCTTTTGGAGCAATTTTTTGAACTTCTTTTGGAATTAAATCTTGGATATTATTTTCTAATTTATCAAAGTAGATTGTTTTTATTCCCAATTTTATTTTTTTTGAAGCAAAAATGGCTTTTGGCTTTGTTTGCGCAATTATCTTTTTGATAAAAGCCGTGTCAGAACTTGTATCCAGCGGAACTGCTATTATTCCTTGTGAAACAGCTGAAAGAAATACAATAACCCATTCAACACAATTCCTTCCAAGTATCAGGATTTTGTCTGATTTCTTTATTCCTAACTTCTCAAATAATCTTGAGGTTTTTGTTATCTTGTCGTAAAGCTCAGCATATGTTACATTTCTTGTTCTATAGCCTTGTTTGTTTCTTATAGCTATACGTTTTTTATTTTTTGTACAGATGTACTTGATTAGTGATGCAATATTTTCATACATTTTACACCTTTTTTGTTTTAAATTATCAAGTATTTATTTATTCCAAAAATAAATTATCAGCCCAATAACGCCTATAGTCACAAAGCTGTCTGCAACATTGAAAATTGGCCATATTCTAAAGTCCAAAAAATCTATTACAAAACCATAAGCAACTCTGTCAATTAAGTTTCCAATAGTTCCGCCAAGAACAAACCCAACAAGCGCTTGCAATAAAATTTCTTTTTCCTTAACCCTATCAAAATAATAAAAAATAAACCCAATAACAATTATAGAAATAAAAATCAAAATCCATCTTTGTTGCTGTAAAATTCCAAATCCAGCTCCGGAGTTATGCCTATATGTCAAATAAAAAATATTGTTTATTAGCGGGAAAGGCTGGTTTAACTGAAAATTAGTTTTTATCAGGAATTTAGTAATCTGGTCAATTAAAATAATTATTAGTGCTGTCGAGAATATAGTGATATATTTGTTCTTCATAACTTAAAAAAATAAAAGAAGGAATATATAAAGATTGTTAATAATACCTTCTCCTTTTGCTCTGCTCCTCTTCTCCTCTTGCAATAGCTTCAAGATTTGCCAAGCGTTGATTTAAGCTTTCAATAGAAGCCCTTATAGCATCCAGTTTGCTTGATATAATCTCGAGGTTTTTGGACTCTACCTCTTGCTGAGGTGCATAACTTGGTGGTTGTGGCTGCTGGAATTGCGGTGGCGGTTGTGAAGGAAATGAAGGCATTGATGGTCCTGGTGGTGACGGGCCTGGAGCTTGTAAGCCTGGACTAGGCTGCTGTCCTAAGCCTTGATCCATTCCGGGTTCTTGTCCCATACCTCCTGGAAGTCCTGGTGTAGCACCAGGCTGAGCACCAAGTTCATTGCCAAAAGCTAAGTTGTCTTTTCCACCCAGGCCTAAATCCCCTAAGTCATCATTCTTCTTCCAGAACATGATTTTATCAAGAATACCCATATAACACCTCTTTTTATCTTTCCTTGCACATACTTATTTATATATTTTGTTGTTATTCCTCTACAAGACTTATTGCCTTTTCCTTTCCTTTCTCAAAAATCTTTTTTCCAATATTCTTGATAAACGATAAAGGAATAAACTTTATTGTTTTAAATAATGCAGTTTCCGGATAAATTATAATATTGTTATTTTTAAATTCTGAAAAGAAGAATAAAGGGTTTCTTGAGTTTAAAATTTCATCTGCCAGAATTACGCCAAATAATGCTGCTTTTTCTTGTGAACCGCTATTTGACTTCAATATTGTAATCGCTTCATCACTTGTAATTGTTTTATATCCGAGCTCTATATCATTATCTAAATTTGAGATTATTTCAACATCAAATACCATCAATTTGTAGCTATCTCCTAAAATTTTTTCATAATCATCGCCTTTCAGATAAGAAGAATAATCATTTAATTGTTCATCATTCATTAAATCGGTATCTTCATTAAGCAGTAACCCGGTTAGAACCTTGTCCTCATCTTTCAATATAACCTTTTTTTCAGAAACACCAAAATTTTCCCNCAAATCCTTAAAATCTTGGTAAATGAAATAGGTATTAGCAGCAAGAAGCAAGAAGATAATTATTCCNGCATAAAACATTAACTTAAACAATCTCTTAAAAATACCCCATACAAAAACTATAATTAGGGTAATGATTATTATTGTTATGATTTGTTCATATACCATTTTTATTGCATGACTCCTCTAACGGACAGTTTTGACATAATGGTTTTATTTTACAAACATTCTTTCCCAATTCCACCAGTAAAGCATGGTACTCATTATATAGTTTTTCATTTTTCTTTAAATTGCTCATAAATAATGTTTGCAATTCATCATAAGTTTCTTCTTTAAAGCCAATCCTGTTTATTATCCTTTTTGCATAAGCATCTACAACAAATATGGGTTTTTTTGCAGCATAAAGGATTATGGAATCTGCTGTTTCAGGCCCAATGCCGTTAATAGATAATAGTTCATTTCTTAGCTTTTCAATATTATTTCCAAAGAACTTTTTTAGATTATTATCATGACCTTTATTAATATGTTTGCAGAAATTCTTTAGTTTCTTTGCTTTTTGGTTATGGTAGCCGGAGCTTTTGATTATTTTTGCAAGTTTTTTATTATTAATTTTTAAGATTTTATTTATATCAATTAAATTGTTTTTATTCAATTGCACTACAGCTTTTTCAACATTCTTCCAGTTGGTATTTTGAGTCAGTATTGCTCCAAAGCAGATTTCTAATTTTTGTTTTTCATTTAATTTAATGTTTTTATGGTATTTTGGAATAATTTGTTTCTCTTTTGTCACAGGCCACCAATGTTGCGGACCAAAATGGGAATAGAGTTTACTGTAGATATTTTTTATTAGCATAAATAAAGGCTTAATTGAGAATTATAAAAAGTTAACTATTGAGTTTAGTTGACTTATGATCTTGCTCTGACTTGAGCAGTTGTATCTCTGGTTCTGTAAAGAAGTTGAACAGAGTCATTAAGCTTTAATTGATTCCAGTCAATTCTTGTTGTTGGTCCTTCTTTAACATCTCTATTCCAATCTGGAACAGCCCAACCCGGCCTTATTTCACCGCCTCTGTGGCTATCTAATCCATATTTGAAAAACGCCAGTTCAACTGCACGCGCAGCAGCTCTTACCGGAGGACCATACCTATAACTTAATTTGTTTGCAGTCCATTTTGAATATCTTAAAACGCTTGCTTTTTCCCTTGGACTATCTGGCATTCCCTCAAAATCTGTAACTACTTTTTTTCCACGATGTATTTCCATTCCCCGTATTGGGTATTCCCCATGAAAATCAGGAATTATCAACTTGGCTTCAAGAGTTTTTACTTTTTGTGGGACTGTTTCACCTTCGTAACCATATTTTACTCGTTCTTTTTCTTCTTTTGGAAACATCAGCCTAATTCCATCTTCCCTTAATTGCTTTGCTATTTCTCTGTAAAATGATGCCTGGTCTTTCATTCTCATACCGAGAATTTTTGTAGCTATGTAAGGAGAGCCATAAAATGAGAATGCCTTACTTGGATGAACAAAATAACTAAACTCCAGGGCGCCATGTCTACCCCTTAAGCCCTTTTCTTCAATTAATTTATTTTCTTGTTCTGAAGGAAGCCATTCGTAGTTGGTCCAACCATCATAAAGTTCTCCAAAATCGTCAACAACTGCAAATTTTCTGGGAGCTCCAACTTTATCTGTGCCATTTCTTCTCTCTATTACATTATAATCAATCATTTCTATATCAAATGCATGCGTTTCAGCATTAGACTCTAACCAAAGAAGCTGACCATGTCTATTTTCTTTAGAAACTACAGCTTGATTACTGGCTAAGGTAGATTTTCTTAAGTTTTCATAATCGGGAATGTTAATTACAGCTCTTCTTTGACTTAAAGACATTAGAAAAGAAAAAAGATCCAAATCAGTTCCAAGGTAATTAGGATTTTCACCTTCACTTCCGATAAAAGCAGGAGCCGGATTTCTTTGGCTTAAATCAACACTCCAATGGCCCAGTACTTGATTAGTAACACCGCTTATAAGTTGACTTCTATCTAAAGATGCGGCTACGATAGGATTGTCAAGTATATTTTCTAATGATTTTGCTATTCCGTTTCTTCTCATTTTAGCACCCAAATATCATTCATAGTAAGCAATTCCGCCTTAAATATCTTTCTTATTATCCTCTTGTCCGTTGGAATTAGTGATATTTGTATCAAATATCTTATTTGGTTTATTGAGAAATAAACAGTTTTGATGATGTTATCCCTATGTATCATATGCCGGTTACTTAAAAAGTGAAGGCTGTTCTGGTTTTACTGGCTTGGTAGGCTCTACTGGGCTTATGCCCGCATAACCCCTATTACCCACTAATAATTCAATTGGACCTGTAATTGTTGCTCCGATTTGACGCGCTTCTTTGTAGTCTTTAGAAACTGTATCCCGTACAAAACCATACCCAGGATCTCCTCGTCTAATGTGAGTATAATCCAAAGCAACTCTTACCATCTCAAATCTCCTAATACCCTCTTCTAAACGCGCTGTTTCTGGCTGATAATATGCAAGATCTCCTCTAGAAATACCTAAAACTTCTTTTTCAAGATCCCTTAAGTGAATCATGGCATCTCTTTGTTCTTTAGAATAACGTTTTAGGCTTCGTTCATCTTTGATATTGCCTCTGCTGCCTAACCTTACCATAAATGTCTTGTCATCCTTGTAAAATATATGGGCGGTAGATATTCCATGATAATTGTTGTGCCCTAATGTATCATTTAGCTCTTTTTTTGTTCTGTGGTAATTGTGGGCAAGAACATCAATTGTTTTAGGGTTCTCTACAATATCAGGCTTTTCAATTGCAAGAATATAGGAATTATCCTGCTTCAAGATGTTGTATAGTCCTGAATTTTCTAATAGTCCTGTAATGAATCCTGACATCTGTTCCTTTTGTTTTGCGCTTACCATAGTCCTAGACTAAATTACCTCCTTTATAAACCTTTCTATTTTTGTTACTTGCGGGTAATGAACTATTTCTTACCAATTTCATTCAGAAGATTTTCTATAATCAAGCTTCCATCAGCAGTTAATAAACTTCCAGGATCAAACTGTATGCCTTCAACAAAGCACTCTTTGTGCCTTATGCCCATAACAATATCATTTCCATTTCTTGCTGATACTTCAAGGTCATAAGGAACATCTGATGCAGAGAGAGAATTATATACCCCGGCAG
>PBQF01000004.1 GCA_002724975.1 Parcubacteria group bacterium | reverse complement strand
AGTTCGGGGAGCCGACTATTGACACCCCCTCAAAACTATTTTAATCTCAGCTTGGTTAAACTGTTCACAAAAAACTGAGGAGGTTCCGAGATGTGGATGTCCGACTACATACGAGAAGTGAAGCGCCAACTTCGCGACACACTATATTCTTACCCTTGACAAGTTAAACCTCCCGTGCTAAGTTTATATCGGTGTGCTTTAAAATCCGATGCCGAGAGAGTGTCGAGCACAACACTTGTGAATCTCGGATCAAAAGGAGAACACAATGACGAACGAAGACGTACGAACGATCACCAAGACCGTGGATGCAGACCAGCTCTTCGCAGAGTGCGGAATCAAGGACGAGGTGGATGAACTCCGCCAGTCCGACTCAAAAGCTCGCTACTTCTCATACCGCGTGAACGACTACATCATCGAGGTGGAGTCGACTGCCACGTCGGTGATGGACGTAGTCGCGAGGCTCTCGATGAACGCACAACAACGGCTGTTCCTGCACCTGATGCAGCAGCTCCCCGAGCCAGGCGACAACCTCACCCTCTTGAGCAACCGTGACCACAAGCGTCGTGGTGCCAGAGTGGTCCGAGTGAAGGCCCGCACGGGTACGGTCCGTCTCCTCGTCACCCGCTAGCTTCTAGCTAGCACGGGGCTCCCTTGACTTCGGTTGAGTGGAGCCCTTTTACATTAACGTGCTTCAACCACTTCTTCTTAGATACCCAAAAGAAGTTGCCATATTATTGAATAAATGGAACAAATCAAAGAACCCTTGGGAGAGAAGAGCCAGCGTAGTGGTATTTGTTCGTACCATTGGTGAGACTGGTAAGTATACAAAGCAATGTATCAAGCTATGCAACAATCTTTTGGAAGACCAAGAGAGACTTGTCCTTCAGGGTGTAGGTTGGGCTCTTAAGGATACGATGAGGGGTGACAAGAAGAGAGTATTAGATTATGTTAAGAAGCTAAGACAACAAGCGGTATCCTCAGTCATAACCCTTTATGCCTTACGAGACCTGAGGGGTAAGGCGAAAAGCGATGTATTAAAAGTTAAAGCAAAACGATATGCCTAAAATAGCTCACATTATATTAAGCGTCAGCAATTGGGAAAAATCAAAGGGTTTCTACGATAAGTTGATGGAAGCTGTTGGTTTTGAAGTCGGCCTCTCTAGCGAAAAAGACGGGTTTGGTCTTAGAGAATATAATAAAGACGGACACTCTTTGATGTTACAACACGAAGGCCAGATTGAGCATCAGGACTTCGTTCGTTACCCAGGCCTGAATCATATAGCCCTATTTGTAGATAAAAAGGAAAAAGTAGATGAGGTTTTCAAAGTAACCGAAACCTTGGGGACCAAAATCACAAGAAAGCCCAAAGATTATCCCGATTACGGAGATGGGTATTACGCTTTTTACTTCCGTGACCCAGATGGCATCCCGTTAGAAGTTTGTTATTACACAGAGTAACTAGGTACTAAGCCTGGAAAGTAACCGACAAAAGCGTTAAGTTCATCTTGTATTTGTCTCCAATTTGGGGTTCTGAACTTGCCCACTAACGGGAGGTGGATTGCTGAAAAGAGCCAGTAGGGCTTTCTTTTTCGTCCTTAAATGTAAAATTAAATTTTAGAAATTTTTGAACCCTCTGAAGTATCCTTAACCCCAAAACCGAGCTTTTCAATTTTATTTCGTAATTCATCTGACCTGTCCCAATCCTTTTCCCCCCGCGCTTTCTCTCTTTCTTTAACCAAACCCAAAACCTCTTTAGGGATTTCTACTTCACTTAAATTATCCAAGCCAAGTGCCAAAACTTTATCAAATTCTAAGAGAGTGGCTTTTTTGTCCCCTGGTTGTATATCATTGTCCTTCAGCAAGTTCCACAACAAGGCTATAGCTTTCGGAGTATTCAAATCATTATTTATAAATCCTTTAAATAAAGCTCTATAATTATCATCAATTTTGCCACCCTCCGGCAATTCTCTAAATCTGTCATGCAATTTATTTAAAGCAATTTCAGTACCCTCAATTGCATCCCAAGAAAAACTAAGAGGGGAGTTATAAGTAGCTGTTAGAAGCCAGTAACGATAACTAAGAGGATTGAGTCCCTTCTCTGTAATCTCGTCAAGTAAAACTAAATTTCCTTTAGATTTGGAAATTTTCTCACCCTTCAGATTTAGAAATGCTCCATGAAGCCAATAATTAACAAAAGCTTTTCCAGTAGCACTTTCTGACTGAGCAATTTCATTATTGTGATGGGGGAAAATATGGTCGACTCCACCAGTGTGGATATCAAAATGCTCTCCTAAATGCTTCATACTCATGGCAGAACATTCAATATGCCAACCCGGGAAACCAACACCCCATGGAGATTTCCACTCCTGTTGTCTTTTAACTCCTTTTTCCGAAAATTTCCAAAGAGCAAAATCTGCCATATTTTTCTTTTCATTATTCTTTTCAACTCTTGCCCCTTCTTTCAGTTCGTCAATGTTTATATTTCCAAGTTTTCCGTATCCAATATACTCGGCAGTATTAAAATAAATACCGTCTGAAGTCTTATAAGTAAAGCCCCGAGATTCCAGTTTTTCTATCATTTCTATCTGCTCGTTTATGTGTTCGGACGCTTTTGGAAAAATAGTATCCCCAACATTAATATTTAATTCACTTAGATCTTCAAAAAATTTTTTAATATACATATTGGCCATATCCTGAACCCCCTTGCTTTCTTCTTTAGCTCTTTCCTCTATTTTATCCAACCCCTCGTCTGTTAGATGGCCAACATCAGTAATATTTATAACCTGCGTTACTTGATAATCATTATATTTGAGAGTCCTTTTTAAAATGTCAGAAAAAACATAAGCTCGGAGATTACCTATATGAGCGTAGTTGTAAACAGTCGGGCCACAATTATACATTCCGACTTCACCCTTTTTTATCGGTTTAAATTCTTCTAATTCACCCGAAAGGGTGTTTTTCAGCATCAACATTGGCTAAAAGTATATATGATTAAGACTTTCCTATAAAGAGCCTACAACCACCCTTTTTTCTTGAAATAAAAGAAGAAAATAAGGGTCAGTATACTCATGATACTAATAATAATCCAGAAATCGCCCTCTGTTCCCACAACGGGCAAATAATTCGTGTTCATTCCGAAAATCGAAGCAACAAGAGAGAGTGGAAATGTCAAAAAAGCCAAAATGGCTAAGATTTTCATCGTTTCATTCTGCTTAGTACTCAAAAGAGAATCGTTGGTATCACGGAGTTCCAAAAGAGATTCCTGATGATTTTTTATAATCCGGTTTATTTTATAATACTCACTAATAATGTCTCGGAGAAAATAATCAAAATCCCCGCCAAAAAATTTCTCGCCCGCAATCTCAAAAGATTCCAGAACCTCCTCGTGCGAACTCGTGGCCTGCTTGAAATTTAAAAGGTCTCTACTGGCTTCCGAAATATCCCTGACAACCTCCTTTTCCTTGCCTGTAAAAATCCTGTCTTCAATTTCACCAAGAGAACTGTTGATGTATTCGAGCTCATGTTCAAGAGAGTTATAAAGCTTTCTGATTAAATGATGAAAAACAAATCCTGCATGAGTTCTTACGTCATGCTTCCCCAAAATAGATTCAACCTCAAACTCTTTTGAAAACTTATGAATAGGATCGATTACATCATAATGGACTGTTATCAAAAAATTCCTGCTGATTATGAAATCAACTTCTTGATTGGATTGACTAATATGACTGTGTCTAAAAGCGGGGAAGTGTAAAATCAAAAAGATAAAATTCTTGTATAAATCAACTCTTGGCTTAATACTGGGAGATTTTAACTCGTCTGCCACCAGAGAGACAATTTTAAACTCATTTGCAATTTGAAGGAGTTCTGAATTAGTCGGAGATTCCAAATCAATCCAAGTAATTTTCTTATGAGTAAATCTGCTTATCATTCCTTTAATTCTACCAAAAACAAAAAAGTTGTGTACCAAACTTGCTCACACCCTTTTCCTTTGAGATAATTAATGACCGAATGCTAGAAAAAAAATTAAATCCAGAAAATCTGAGGGGTAGCGGAAATAAAGTATTAACCTCAATCATCATGTTGCTTCTAATCATAGGAGCCTTTTTTACTGGAATGTTCGTCGGAGAAAATAGTGAAGAAAGTAAAGTTACAGAAGTCGCAAATCAGGATTTAGGCCAACCAGAACAGGTTGATTTCTCAGTCTTTTGGAAAGCTTGGAATATCATAAATGAAAAATATGTAGATAATGAAGATATAGAGCCACAAGACAAGATTTGGGGTGCAATTTCCGGTTTAGCAAGTTCTTTGGGTGATCCTTATACCAACTTCTTACCCCCACAGGAAGCAGAACTTTTTGCAGAGAACATAAGCGGAAATTTTGGCGGAGTTGGAATGGAAATCGGTATTCGCGACAGCATTTTAATAGTTATTGCCCCTTTGAAAGATACCCCGGCAGAAAGAGCAGGAATCCAGGCAGGAGATATAATTTTGGCTGTTGATGGAGAAAGTACGGCCAATATGAGTGTTGATGAATCTGTAAGCGTTATAAGAGGGGAAATTGGCACGAGTGTTAAATTAACCTTAATTAGAGAAGGGAGAGAAGGAACTTTTGATATTGATGTTGTCAGAGACATTATCAAAATTCCAACAATGGAATCAGAACTTCGGCCAGATGGTGTCTTTGTAATTAGACTATTTAACTTCTCAGCCATATCACCGAACGAATTTAGGATCGCTCTTCGAAACTTTATAAATGGTGGTAGTAATAAATTAATTTTGGACCTGCGTGGAAATCCAGGTGGTTTTTTGGAAGCGTCGATTGATATTGCTTCTTGGTTCCTGCCTGTTGGTAAAATAATTGTCACGGAAGATTACAAAAACAATGGAGAAGACTTAATACATAGAAGCAAGGGTTATGATATTTTTAACGAGAATTTGAAGTTTGTAATCTTGGTTGACAGAGGAAGTGCTTCAGCTTCAGAAATTTTGGCTGGGGCATTAAAAGAACATGATGTTGCTACAATCGTCGGAAGTAAGTCTTTTGGCAAAGGTTCCGTTCAAGAATTGGCAGATGTAACAAATGGTGCATCACTTAAAGTAACAGTTGCCAAATGGCTGACACCGAATGGAAATTCAATTTCTGATGGGGGAGTTAAACCAGATGTAGAGGTTGAAATGACAATCGAAGATTTCAATGCTGGCTTGGATCCACAGTTGGAGAAAGCGGTGGAAATTCTTTTGGAAAAATAGCTTACTTGACAAATAGTAAAAAACTGCTACACTCAGAAGAGAGGGGGTGCCTATGTGGTGTCTACATGGAGGTCCACCGAGATGGTGGACTTCAGGCGGACAGAAATTCGGCTGTTGCCAAATCTGCGGGGAGATCCTCTTCAGGGGGGCAAAAAAGAAGCTGCCGTCGGAGAAGCCGTCTCCGGAGGCAGAAGGCCAAAAACAATTACCCCAAGGCCAATTACCCCTACCGCTAGGTAGGGAATAAGCCGCTCGCTCGTCTCGGGGCGGCTTTTTTTGTGCTATAATCCCCTTGCTGTGAAAGTTATTTTACTTAAAGATGTCCCAAAAGTAGGGCAGAGAAATGATATTAAAGAAGTTAAAGATGGATTTGCTTTAAACTTTTTAATCCCCAAAAAAATGGCTATTTTAGCTACTCCTCAATCGATAAAGAAAATTGAAGGCCTGAGGGTTAAAGAAGAGGCTGTCAACAAAGTTAATCTGGAAGCTCTTGGCAAGAAAGTCAGGGACATAAAACAAATTGAAATAAAAGAAAAGGCAAATGAAAAAGGTTATTTGTTTGCTGGAGTAGGGAAGGAGGAAATTTCAAGACATTCTGGCATCCCTGCCAAAAACATTTTACTCGAGCATCCAATTAAAGAGGTTGGGGAGTATACAATTGAAATTCAAGTTGGAGAAAAAAAGACAAAAGTGAAACTAGTCTTAAACCCTTCCTAATCAAAAAACACGGAGGATAACCCTCCGCACTTTTTATTTTATATCTACAACTTTTTTTCTGACTATTTTCCCGTCAAATCGCTTTTTTCTTTTTTCCCTAAAATTAACCACCCCAGATTTAAGTGCAAAAAGTGTGTGGTCCTTGCCAACCTTAACATTTTCCCCGGCCTCAATTTTTGTACCCCTTTGTCTTACAATAACACTACCAGTCTTAGCTTTTTCACCCTGATAGAGCTTTGTGCCAAGGAACTTTGGTTTTGAATCCTTTAGATTTTTAGCTGATCCACCAGCTTTCCGATGCGCCATAAATAAGTATTATTTGCTAAAATTAAGCCCTGTGAGTATACGAAATTTAGGTCAAAAAATCAATATTGGAGACAATATATACATTGTCCTTATTATCATCTTAGTAGCATCAGCTTCGTTTGGTTTGGGACGACTTTCAAAAATTGAAGATGAAAAACAACCAATAAGATTAATTGAAAATTCTGCAACAACTATAAACTCCGAAAAAAGTCAGGCAGTGGGGGAGAGTTCCCCTATTGGAGGTAAATACGTAGTTTCTAAAAATGGAACAAAGTATCATTTACCTTGGTGTTCTGGAGCTTTAAGAATAAAAGAAGAAAATAAAGTTTGGTTTGATTCAAAAGAAGCTGCAGAAACAGCTGGATACGAACCTGCGGCAAACTGCAAGGGGATATAAAAAGGAAGACCCCAACAAAGTCTAAGGGCTGGGAAAGCCAGAGACTTTATTGGGATTATAGAAGGCTAACAGAACAGTAATGAGATTTGAAATCCTAACGGCTTTGGTAAAAAACCCCGACCGTCAGAAAACATCCTTCACTACATAGTGGCTATCCAGACCACTAGAGAACTGAAAGTTTTTGGTGGGTGGATATCTGTTCACAAGAGTACATTGGATAAGATTTTTTTACAATAAGAAATATAAAATAAAAATTAAACAACTTAACTATTAAATTGTTAGGGGAAAGGGCTAAATAGCCCCATTTTAGAAGTAATATAGTGTCGCACAATATACATTTTCCGACACTATAGTTCACTTTGAAACTTCTCAAATCTTCAAAAAATAAAATTTTTAAAAATTTTTCAAAAAACCCTTTCTTCTAATTTAGTCGTATTTTTATATATTTTAGCTCTCTATTTCCCTACTTCACATTCTCTGTCAAAAATTTCCAGGATGAAAAGGGTGGAAAAACCCATTCCTCCCCTGCCCTTATATGATAACACAACATACTTTACAGATTGTCAACAAGTACTTCTGGATAAATATGTTTTTACAAGGGAAATATTAACTGCTATCATTTGTGTATTAAAAGCATTATTAATTATGAATTATTATGGGAAAAGTAATTTGGGTGGTAATACTGATTGTTGTTATTGCTTTATTGTGGTTCCTTTTCAGGAGTGATGACTCGAGTGCTCCTGTAGACACAGAAACAGAGGACAACACAGAGCAGGCAGCAAGCGCTTCATCTTCTGAAGATTCATCTAGTGAAGAGTCGTCATCTGAAGGAGAAGCACCAGAAGATGAATCATCTTCTGAAGGAGAAGAAGAAAGTAGCTAAAGTTCAAATCAAAAACCCGCAGCAAGCGGGTTTTTGATTTAACGGTGCTTACATATGGACAAAAAAACGCTTATTTTGGCTGTAATAGTTACCTTCGCACTAACTTTGTACTTAGGATTAGGTAGCGGTATAAACGACAAAAAAACCAGAACAAATTATGAAAATCTAGTTATAACAGAAGTAAAGAAACTAATCCTTTTAGAAAAAAATCTTGATCCGGAAAAAGATATTTTAATAAAAAGTATAGAAAATGTTGAGTGGCCTAATGCATGTTTAGGAGCAGAAGAAGGGGGAGAACTTTGTATACGGGTAATTACTCCAGGATTTAAGTTAGTAACAGAAGTGGGAAGCGAAGAGTTTATTTATCACACAAACAACAATGGTAGTGTTATAAGATTAGTGGTAGTGGAAGGGTTATAAAATAAGATATTAACTCCTCTATTTCTTATAATATCGCAAAAGTTATCCACACTTTTAATTTTTACTTATTTTTCTCTGTCCTATAAAATATAGGACAAGAGTTAATTTTTTAATATATTATGACATCAGGTAAACACGCAATGTTGGGTCGCCTTCACCCGACCCAAGAGAAACTTATAGATGTTTTGAAAGAACCAGAAAGTGATTCTTGGGGGCTGAGAGAAATAGCAGAGAAAATTGGTGTTAAATCTCCAAATACAGTCTCACACCATATAAATCAGCTCGAAAAAAAGGGCTACATTTTTAGGGACAACATAAGTAAAAGAATTAATGTCCTCAAGAACCCCGTCAAAGATATAGTCTTTCTAAATGTGTATGGAATGGCTGAGTGTGGTTTAGGGGGATATTTTAATGACGACAATATTTTAGACCGTGTTCCCCTACCCTCGAAAACCTTCAAGGTCACTCAAAGTTCTTTTTTGGTTGAGGCAGTTGGAGATTCTATGAGTCCAATAATTGAAGAAGGAGATATGGTCTTGGCAGACAAAACTAATCTAGCAAATAATGGAGATCTAGTTGTGGTCATCCATAATGATACAGCTAAAATCAAGAAATTTTTCAAAAAAGCGAAGTCGGTGATTCTACAGTCGGTCAATCCGGCTTACCCTCCACTCTCGGCTTATATTAATGATGATTTAGAAATTGCCGGCGTTGTCACCGGCATCGTTAGGAAGTTTGAAAACCGCGGAGCTTTAGTTTAAACAAAAGCGTAACCGACAGTAATTAGAAAAAGGGTTAGAACAAAAAAGGTCATCATAACAACTGCAAATTTCTCACCCAAAAGACCCATAAATTTACCTAAGGGAAACAACAAGACAAAAATTATTAAAATTCCAAGAAGTACATTCATACTTAGTTAAATTCCACGCTTGGAGTATTTAATTCAAAATCAGTTGACTCCCCTGCTTTAATCCTTTCAAAATTTGAGATAAAGGTCTCCCAGAGCAAGTCAATAAAAATGTTATTCCAAAAATAAAGTATTGGCTGAGACAGATAATCAACCCAGAGTATTGTTAAAAGTTCCCAAACATATCCTAAATTGTCTTGCGTTTGCGGTGCCTCAACTATACTCCTCAAATCAAAACTAAAATATGACAAAACTATTATTGCGATGATAATTACAATGATAAGTTTTATAAGTCCACCTTGTCTGTTCATAATAGAATTCTATCCTTTTTAAACTTTAATTTAAAGGTAGATTAGTGGGTCTAGATAAGCGTCTTTTGGTGCAATTGGAATAGTAGCATTTGAACATCTCGTAATTGGACGCCCCGGGATATCCCCTAATCTCATTAATTCTACTCCTTGGCTAGCAAACAAAGAAAGATGTAGGTGCGGTCCGGTTGAGTACCCACTGCTTCCACTGTATCCAATAACCTGCCCGGTACTAACCTGCTGACCTTTTGAAACAATTGTGCCTGAAAGATGAGCGTACAGAGTACTTAAACCATTATTATGTCTAATCAAAACCCATTTTCCATAAGAAAGACATCCATAAAATTGATCTGTGTTGCCAGTTCCTCTCACTACCCCACCTAAAGCGGTATAAACATTACTCCCAGTTGAAATACCAAAATCAACTCCGTTGTGCGTCCCAGAGGTGTACAGTCTTCCAGAATCCGCTGTTTTCCCAAATCTTTGTGTAATCCTTATATAATCCAAAGGCCACTGTAAAATCCCCCGCCCCGCCGGTGGGATTTTACTTGGGTCAAGTTCAAATTGAAGCGCTGATTCAAATTCAAAAAGTTCTTTTTCAAATTGCTCCCTTTGTTTAATTTTTTCATTCAATAGTACCTGATAATTAGACTCCTTGTTTTCAGTAACTTCCAAGATTTCATTTTTCTCGGCTTTATTCTGATCGACTATCCCTCTCTTGTCATCAAGTTCTCCTCTTTTTGAAATTAAAGTTGAACGCCTATCTTCAACTTCTTCTTTGTCGCCTGATAAAGCTGTTTTTACTTCCTTTAATTTTTTTAAATCTTTCTTAATACCTTCTTGAAATCTTTTAAGAGTATCCAAATTTTCCCAAAACTCTGACAAATTCCTTTCAGCTAAAACTCCCTCTATCATAGAAAAATTGTCGTTCTCATTTATTCGCCTCAAAGATTCAGCAATGGCGGCATTATTATTTCTTATCCTTTTCTCCTTTTCTACAATTTCCAAGCTAAGCTTTTCAATATTCAAAGTCTCATTATTAATTTGGCCCTGGGTTTTTTTAATGTCAGTCAAAAGTTTATTCCTAGTTATATCAAGCTTTTTTATAGCGTTGTTTAAATTGTCTTTTTCTGCCCCGACTTGTTCTAAATCTTTTTCATACTGGTCTATCTCCTCTTGGATTTCAGCCAATTGCCTTTCTCGGTCTCCTATTTGAGCACGGAGTTCATCAATTTTACCAGCACCTGCCGTCGCTGGTAAAAAAAGTAATAAGAGAATAAAAACTAAAAATTTATTTTGAAAACTTCTTGGCATTGGATTTTAAAGTAATTCTATGGCTCTATTAAGCCGTATTATTGTTTGCTCTTTTCCTAAAATACCGGCAATAGTAAATGGGTCTGGAGACTTATCTCTACCAGTTAAAGCAATTCTCATTGGATGCATAACACTTCCTCTACCCCTTTCATCTGCAAACGGCTGGACTGCACTCTTTACGCCTTCATACGAAAAATCATCAACCCTTTCCAAAAGTGAAACAACTTTTTTAAGATTTTCCTTTGCAGCACTATTCCCTTCGTCTTTCCAAACAATTTTTTCCGGATTCATCTCGGGTTCGTCAATGTAAAAATCAAACTCTCCGTCTTCTGCCAATTTGTCAATATCGCTCGTCTTGTTAATTCTTTCTCTTATTGAAGCAAGAAGTAAATCAAAGTTTGGGAAGTTCTTTAAATTTTCCGGAATATGTTCCCTTGCAATATCTACAAACTCCTCGTTAGTTAATTTTCCTAAATGTTTCTTATTTATCCAATCAAGTTTCTCCGAATTAAAAACAGCTCCCCCTTTTTGAACTTTCCCCAAGCTAAATTCCCCAATCAGTTCATCCATACTAAATATTTCTTTTTCTGTTCCGGGATTCCATCCTAATAAAGCAAGATAATTTACAATTGCTTCTGGTAAATACCCCATCTCTTTATACTCCATGATTGAAACTGCTCCGTGTCTTTTTGAGAGCTTGCTTCTGTCTGCTGCGAGAATTAACGGAATATGGACATAAATTGGTCTTGCAAACCCGAGTGCTTCCAAAATTAAAATCTGTCTGGCTGTATTTGAAATATGGTCTTCACCTCTAATAACGTGTGTTATATCTGTTTCGTAATCATCTACCACAACTGTCAGATGATAAACTGGCTCATCCAACGATTTGGCAATTATAAAATCGCCCAAGTCAGTTGTATCAAATTCAACCTCCTCTCGGATAAGGTCATTAAATTTAATCTTTGTATTTGGATTCCTAAATCGGATAACTTCATCTCTCTTTCCTTCTTTCTCTTTAGAAATATATGCTATGTCTTTATTGATAAGTTCCTGTAGGTGCTTTCTGTAAACTCCCAGTCTTTCTGATTGCTTGGGGACACTATCATTATCATGCTTTATTCCAAGCCAATTAAGACCTTCTAGAATGTCTTTTTCATATTCTGGCTTACTTCTCTCTTTATCAGTATCCTCAAACCTTAAAATCATCTCTCCGTTGTTATTTTTAGCAAAAAGATAATTGAAAAGAGCCGTTCTGGCACTCCCGATATGAAAATATCCAGTAGGACTTGGTGGAAATCTGGTAATAACCTTGGTCATAGCCATATTTTATCATATGTAAAACGCACAGTCTTTGATCTCCCTTCTTAGACTGCGTATTCGTGTTTAGTTAGCCCTTTCTTGACTATACCGCTGGCTAGAATAAGGCCATAGAGAGATGAAAAAAGTAATTAAATACTTTAAGACTATCTTAAATCTCATGCTCCAAGGAAATATTGAGAATTTCCTTGGCTATTCTCTTACCTGCGTCATTTTGAGCAAACTTTTTTGCTGCTTCGGACATTATATTCCTGGTGTTCTCGTTTGATAAAATCCTATCAATCTCTGAAAGCAAAAGGTGTGACGAAAGATTCTTTTCCTCGATTACCACCGCTGCTCCAGTTGAGGAATAAGCAAAAGCATTTGAACGCTGGTCGCGACTAATATTTTCTGGAATTGGAATCAAAATTGATGGAATACCCCAGCTGGCAATTTCAAAAATACTTGAACCGGCTCTAGAAATGACTATGTCAGCAGCACCAGCGGACATCTTCATAGCCAGCACATTCAAATAATCAAATGCCCTGTATCTTGATTTTAATTTATTCTGACTCAAGACAACTTGCGCAGTTGAATTAACATATTCAATATTTTTCTTTCCCGTCTGGTGAATAATCTGATATTTCTCAACCAAGTCATTCAAGGAACTCAAAATAACATCGTTTATAGCTTGAGCACCCTGTGAACCTCCAAGAATAAGAATCGTTGGGGCACTAGTTTCCAAATTTAAATATTCCCTTGCCCCCTCTGGCGAAGGATTAACTAATTCTTTTCTAATTGGATTTCCAGTTAGGGCTACTTTTCCCTTGGGAAATTTATCAGCCACTTCTGGGAAAGAGATTGCAATCCTTTTAGCAAATTTCCCAGCCCATAAATTAACCCTGCCAGGCACACTATCAGATTCATGAATAATAACTGGAATTCTAAAAAATTTGGCTGCGACTAAAACTGGAAAGCTAGCATAACCCCCTTTTGCAAAAACAATATCGGGGAAAATTAAAAAAATCTTCCAGAGAGCAGTTAGAATTCCCCAGCCAGTCTTAAAAATATCAACAAAATTTCGCGGAGAAAAATAGATTCGCTTTTTACCGGCAGTATTTCTTTTAAAGATAATACTATTATCAAACAAAGCCCTTTCGTCGTAAGGTTCTGGACCAAAGAAATATATTTTGGGTTCTAAAAGCTTTAATTCTTTGGAAATCTCCCTGATGCTCTTGGCAACAGAAATAATTGGATAAAAGTGACCTCCTGTTCCCCCTCCTGTTAATACAATCTTCATATATTTAGGTTAATTGCCTTTGTTTTGAAATATTCAGAATAATCCCAACTTCAGCCATGGCAAAAAAGAGCGCAGTTCCTCCATGACTGACAAAGAGTAACGGCATTCCTGTTAATGGAAAAACTCCCAGCATTGAGGCTATATTAACCAATGACTGAACTGTAATTAGTATAACAATGCCCGTGGCCAAGAGTCCACCAAAAATATCACTGGACCATGTTGCTATTTTTAAACCACGAATGGCAAAAGCTAGAAATAAAAATATTAAGACGGTGCTTCCAACAAAACCCCATTCTTCGGCTGCCACGGCAAAAATCGAGTCTCCAATCGGTTCTGGTAAATAATTAAATTTCTGGACACTTTGTCCAAATCCCCTACCAAATATCTGTCCAGAACCAATTGCAATCAAAGATTGATTCAGTTGATATGAAGAGCCTTGTAAATCCTCACCAGGTTTTATAAAAGTCTCTATTCTGTCAAAAATATAAGGTCTTGAATAAGCAAGCCCAGCCAAAAAAATAATACCTATTAGGCCTGCTATAAAAACATCTCTCCATCTACCGCCGGCTGTAACGAACATAGCCAAACCAGCTACGGCAATTACTAAGACGCTTCCTGTATCTGGTTGTAGCAAAAGCAGACCACTTATAATTCCAATTACCAATATCAAAGGAAGGAACCCATATTGAAAAGTTCTAATTTTTCCTTTTACACCTGAAATCCAAGCTGCTAAATAAATAACAAAACCAAGTTTCAAAAGTTCAACCGGTTGGAACGAGGGCAAGGGCCCAATTGAAATCCATCTGGTAGCGCCATTTGCAGTCCGACCAATGCCAGGAATAAAAACGGCTGCCGTAATAAGAAGAGCTGCCAAGAAAAAGTAAAACGAATACTTTCTCCAAAACGAATAATTAATTCTGGAGGTAAAATACATTGCCAGAGATCCTCCAATTAATCCAAAAACAATCTGATTAAATAAAACTGAAGAAAATTCAATGCCCTCTCTGGCTAAAAGACCCAAGGAAGCAGAAACAAAAAGAAAAAAACCTAAAAGAACTAAGATTGATGTTATCATTAAAAATGGTTTATCTACTGTCCTTTTCATATCACACTATGATACACTCTTCAAAATTTATGGCTTTGTTGAGAGTCTAAATTGTAATAGTATATACCATAGTACGTACCATAGTACATACTATCTTCTACCCGATTAAAGCGATAATTAATCCTATTATTGCTGCCACTACGGATATAACCCAGTATCTCATTGCTACTTTATATCCAGGCCAGCCAATTGCTTCAAAGTGGTGATGGATAGGAGTTGAAAGAAAAACTTTCTTCCCTCCCCTAAACTTTTTTGAGGTGACATTAATTATAGCTGAAAGAGTAGTCGCAACTAAAGGAAAAGCAATGATTGGTAAAACTCCAACTTGTTTGGTCAGAAATGCCACAACAGTTAAGAGAAGGGTTAGGGCCATAGTACCCGTTTCGGACATATAAAATCTAGCCGGTGGAATATTAAACCAAAGGAAAGCCAAAAGGCTTCCAACTACAACAAAAGAGAGAGCAGCTAAGTCAATTTGATTTTGTAAAAAAGCTATCAGTCCATAAGCAGAAAAAATTGTTGCAAAAACTCCGCCCGACAAGCCATCGATGCCATCAATAATTCCGCCGGAATAAATAAACAGCATAACCAATGCAAAAAAAGGAATAAAAAAAGAACCCAAGGCTAACTCCCCAAAAAAAGGAATGGCAATTGTCGAAACACCAAGTTTAAAGAAAAACCAATAACCTCCAATTAAGGAAAGTATTAAAACAATAAATAATCTTTTTTTAAGAGATAGCCCGCCAGCAAAATAATCACTGTTTTCGTTTATCTCAAAATAATCATCAAGCAATCCGACTAAAGCTCCAATAAAAAAAGTAAAGAGTGGAAGCCATGTCTGTCCTCTACTTAAAAAATTCATCTTTTCAAAAAGTAAGTCATTTGGGAAAGCCATTGCCAGAATCCAGAAAAGTAAAATAGTAGCTATGGCACTAGCCCAAACAATAATTCCCCCCATCCGAGGGGTTCCTACTTCTTTTCCAGCGTGGAGTTTTGTAAAAACTGGCGTAGCACGACCGTCAATAGCCACACTTTTCACTTTCTTCTTCCACATTTTATGCTTATAGAGATAATGGGTCAGAATTGGAGTTAGGGCCATTCCGATAAAAAATGAGACTGTGACCGGAGCAAAAACTTTTATGATATCTAAAATCATAGGTGAATTCTAACTCGAATGAGCCTAATAAGCAAAAAATGGCTTAATCTGGGGATAAATTCCACTACCCCAAGTTGGGACGTGGAGCTCAAGAACCCCTTCCAAGGAGAAAGGGCTCTTTTTTCATGAATTTATGTAATCGAAAGTCGTTAAATAAAGTTTTTCTATATCTACTAACCTCCCCTCAAGAGATGAACCTAGGGCAACCAAAATAATCAGTCTTCCAGGTTCCGGCTCAAAAGCTACAACTAAATTGCCTCCGGCTAAATCAGTAAAACCAGTTTTTGACGCAATAATACCAGGGAGCTTCTTCACCAAATCGTTTGTGTTTTCGGCCTCGTGTTCAAAATCACTTAACGAATTAAATTCAACCATTGGATAACTTGTTGCTTCAAGAGAATTTGGAAATTCCCTCATGGCATATTCAAAAAGGATAGCCATGTCTTTAGCACTACCATTTCCCCCTGGCACAATATCTTCTTTATCTAATCCTGATGGACTTATAAAATATGTCTGGACCAAACCGATTTTTCTGACTTTTTCATTCATCAATCCAATAAACTCATTATGTGGATCTTCTTGATTAACAACTGAACCAATTGCACTTGCCACAGCTAGAGCTCCATCATTCGAAGAAACAATCAAGCTAAAATCAATTAAATCTTTTAAAGCCCATCTTTCGCCTGAAAAAAGTCCATCATCTCCTTCTTCAACCAAATCATTTTCATTTATAGTTATAACCGTACCTTGTGGTACCTTATCTAAAGCAGTAATGGCCATTGCAACTTTGGTTAGCGACGCTAGAGGAAGTTGTGATTCAGAATTTTTTGAATAAATCTCTTTTTGATTCAAGACATCCCAAACAAAAACGGCTTTGGCTTCTAAATCCAAATTTTCAAAAACTTGGTTAGATTTCTGGGTTTTATTTTGTTCATTGTTTTCTGTTAAATCTTCATTTGGAGATTTTTGGGCTAAAAAGAAAATAAAAAATAAAACAGCCAAAACTATAATAAAGAATAAAACAATCAATTCATTCCTGTTTATACCGCCGTTTCTTATATTCTCAAAATCATTCGTTTCTATCATTTTGTTTTTCATTTTCAAAGTTTTCTACACTTTGTCTAATTTCCTTGTATTGTGTCATTTCCTCTATGTTTTTTACTCCTAAGTGTGAAAGAAGTTTGAATGTTGGATTATACATAGAGATTCTCTGATCCTTGGTGCTTTTTACCTTCTCAACAAGGCCACGAATTAAGAGGTTTCTTAAGATAAAAGAGGAATTTACACCTCTAATATAGTCTATTTCGCCTCTGGAAATCGGACCCCTATATAAAACAATTGAAAGTGTCTCCAGTCCCGCTTTTCCAATGTCTTTATCCAAATCTTCTTTAATTAAGGTCTCAACAAAACCTGAAGATTTCGGGCTCGTTCCTAAGGATACCTGATTTTGGTGTCGATTTAAAACCAGTCCCCTGTCCTCGAGCTTCTCTTCCAAAACATCCAGGGCTTCTTTAATTTCATCCTCATTTTTACCTAAAACTTTTGCTAAGAAAGAAATTGAAACCGGAGTCCCTTTAAAAAATAGTATTGATTCTAGGTAAGCATCCGTAGTCATATTTTATTTGTATTTTGGTACGTCAATATCATGACTTTCAATGTGAATATCCGAAAAATTTTCACTTTGGCTTAAATTTACAATTCCGCCCTTAAACATTTCAAGCATAGCCAAAAAACCAACAATCAAATTGATTCTTTCTCCTTTACCAACTGAACCGCTAAATTCCCGAAAGGTTGTTTTTAAATTACTCTTAATCCTTTTGGTCAGACTATCTACCATTTCTTCTAAGCTGATAACTTTTTTGATAGACGCTTTTGGATTTTCCTTCTTTTCGTCTTTAGGAAAACTTTTTACAACATCATTTACTGCTCTTAAAAGTGATTCTTTGCTGATACTGTCATCTGGAGTAAAAACTGGTGGTGCTTGAATTGCCGGAGAGCTAAAAATTATATTCATCCCAAATCGGTTCTCTATGTTTTTACTTAGTGATTTAATCAGCTTGTATTCTTTCAATCTTCTTTCTAAATCTTCAATACTTTCCTCTTCCTCACTGGTCAACTCTAAAGTTGGCAGAAGAGATTTCGATTTTATCAGAATCAAAGTTGAAGCAATAACAATGAAATTGGAAATCTCTTTCAATGGGAAATTCTCCAAGTTGTTAACATGAGCAATGTAGTCATCTGCAATTTCCGCCAGTGAAAAGTCATTTATGAAAAGCTTTCTTTTCTCTATAAAACTTAAAAGAAGCTCTAGAGGCCCCTCAAAATGATTTGTTTTCACCGTGAAATCAGTCATGATGAAATTCTATTTTTTCTTTTTTACTTCTATTCCAAGTTCTTTTAATTGATCTTCCTCTACTTCTGAAGGAGCTTCCATCATCGGATCCCTGCCCTCTCCAGTCTTAGGGAATGAAAATACCTCACGAATACTTTCCTCATTCTCGAGAATCATCATAAATCGGTCAAAACCCATGGCAATTCCCCCGTGTGGTGGCACACCATAGGTGAACGCCTCCAAAATATGCTTAAATTTCTTTTTCTGCTCAGCGCTAAAACCAATCAAATCAAAGACTTTCTCTTGAATTTTAGGATCATGGATTCTTACACTTCCGCCTCCTATTTCATTTCCGTTTAAGACTAAGTCGTGTTGCAAACCTCTAACCTTTTGTGGCTCACTATCTAAAAGAGAAACATCCTCCGGATTTGGGCCAGTAAACATATGATGTGACGGAGCAAATTTTGCACTTCCCGAACCATGGAAGAAATCCTTCTCACTTTGTTCAGTAAATAACGGGAAGTTTATAATCCAAGCAAAAGCGAGTTCATTAGGATTATTTTTGTCTTTTCTTAAATCAGGACTATCCGTTCCATATTCTTTTATAACATCTTGATAATTTAACCGAGGCCACGAGCTCTTGGTTATTTTTTTGTCAGGATAAAATTTCTTTACAACTTCTGTATAAACTCCTTCAAGTAAATCCATAATATCGTCTTGGCTAACAAAACTTGCCTCAATATCAAGCTGGGTAAATTCCGGCTGTCTGTCGCCACGAGAATCCTCGTCTCTGAAACATCTAGCAATCTGAAAATATCTTTCCATTCCAGCAACCATTAAAAGCTGTTTATATTGTTGTGGTGACTGCGGCAAGGCATAAAATTTTCCTTTATCTATCCTTGACGGCACTATAAAATCTCTTGCTCCCTCTGGAGTTGATTTTGAAAGAATTGGTGTTTCAACTTCTGTGAAGTCTTCTTTTTCTAAATAATTTCTAATAAAAGTTAATGCTTTGGAGCGATTCCTCAAATTTTTCTGCATTCTCTTTCTTCTTAAATCCAAGTAGCGATACTTTAATCTGTTTTCCTCTCCGATATCTTTTCCGTCACTCTGAATATCAATCGGTGGTGTTTGGGCTTCATTTAAAACTTTGATTTCAGTAATTTTAAGCTCAATGTTTCCATTTTGTATGTCAGCATTAACCATATTCTCCGGTCTCTCATTTACCATTCCTTTCACCTCAACAACCCATTCTGGGCGAATGGTTTCGGCTACTTTATGAGAATCCTCCTTGGGAGTAGAAACGGCCTGAACTAACCCTGAAAAGTCCCTTAAATCAATAAAAATAAGCTTCCCGTGGTCTCTCCTGATATCAACCCAGCCTTTAACTAAAACCTCTTTCCTTATATTCTCCCCCAGATTCTTAATTAGCGTTCTTTTCATATTAGCCCCGCTTTTTCTCTTACTTCTTCTAATTTCTTTGCTACTATATTTCTAACTTTCTCTGCCCCTTTTCTTAAAATTTCTACTGCATCTTCATCACTAATTGATTCTCTTTTTTCTCTCATTGGCGAAATCAATTTTATAATATTGTCAGCTAAAATGTCTTTTGATTCTTTGTGTCCTAACCCTCCTTCTCTATATCTTTTTTCTAATTCTGGAAGCTGGTTGGTGCTAAATAATTTATGAAAGGCAAAAACTAAATCATTCTCTGGGTCTTTTGGTTCATCAACCCCTTTTGAATCCGTCACGATTTTTGCCACTTGTGCTTTTATCTCTTCGTCACTTCCAAACAGAGAAATGGTATTCCCATAACTCTTGCTCATTTTTTGACCATCAATTCCAGGAATCACTGATGTGCCCTCGTCAATCAACGGCTCTGGAATTTTAAAAGTATCTCCAAATGCATTGTTAAACTTATTCCCAATATCTCTGGCCATCTCTACATGCTGTTGCTGGTCCTTACCAACTGGCACAACATCAGCGTCTACCACTAAAATATCAGCTGCCATTAGTACTGGATAATTAAAGACCCCAACATTTATTTCCTTATTTCTAGCCTCAGCATCTTTAAAAGCGTGAGCTCTCATTAAATTAGGCATTGTTATTAAAGTTCCGAAAATCCAAGCTAACTCTGTTACTTCTGGGACATCAGTTTGTGTATAAAGAACAACTTTCTCCGGGTCCAATCCTGCCGCAACATAATCCTTAACAACATCAATTGTGTTTCTTTTCATCTCCTCGGCATTCTTCAATGTTGTCAAAGAATGATAGTTGGCCACAAAAACGAAAGTCTCATACTCACCCTGCATTTCAACAAATCTTTTTAAAGCACCAAGATAATTTCCTACATGAAGTTCGCCTGATGGTTGTATTCCCGATAGAAGTCGTTTAGCCATTGAGTTTTTTCTTTAGGTAATTTTCTAATTCGTCTAATTTAACTCTCTGTTGAGCCATAGAATCCCTATCCCTTACCGTCACCGCCTTATCTTCAAGTGTCTCAAAATCAATTGTAATACAAAGTGGCGTTCCTATCTCATCCTGCCTTCTGTATCTCTTTCCTACATTTCCATTATCGTCCCACAAAGTATTTGGAATATATGACTTTACACTTTTATAAATCTCGTCTGCTTTCTCAACCAACTCCGGTTTGTTTCGCAAAAGTGGGAAAACTGCAACTTTTATAGGAGCAACTTCAGGTTTAAATGAAAGCCAAACTCTTTCCTTATCTTCGTTATATGCAGAAAGCATTACTGCAAGTATTGTTCGACCGTGACCAAAAGTTGGCTCAACAACATGAGGAATAAATTTATTCCCCTCTTCATCACTATAAGTTAAATCCAATCCTGATGCTTTGGCGTGTTTCTTCAAATCATAATCAGTCCTATAAGCAAGTCCATAAAGCTCTTTTGTGCCAAAAGGATAATCAAATTCAAAATCAACAGTTCTTTTAGAATAATGTGCTCTGTCTTTTTCTGGCACTTCAAGTTCAGAAACCATATTCTTCTTAATGCCAACTCTTTCAATCCATTTCCACATTTCTTTTTTCCACATCTCAAAATATTTTTCCCAGTCAGCCTCTTTAACAAAGTATTCAAACTCCATCAAATCAAATTCTCGAACACGGAACAGAAAGTCCCTTGGAGAAATTTCGTTCCTGTATGCCCTACCAATTTGAGCAAGCCCGAAAGGTAATTTGGGACGCAGAGTGTCTAAAGTATTTTTAAAATTAACAAACATACCTTGTGCCAACTCACCTCGGAGATATGCAGTGTTTGATTTCCCCTCAACACTTCCAAGCTGAACCGGAAGCATTAGATTAAAAGCTTTTTCTTCTCCCAACTTTCCTCCACAATCCGGACATTTCTTCTTATCCTCTAATTGATCTCCTCTAAATCTATGCTTACATTTATTACATTCTATTAAAGGGTCAGCAAAGCCATCCAGATGCCCACTGGCCTGCCAAACTGCTTCGGACATTAGTGTAGGAGTCGTCATAGCAAAATTATCATCTCTTTCCTCAACAAAATGTTTCCACCACAAATCCTTAATGTTATACGCCAAAAGAGAGCCATAATGGCCATAATCCCATGTTCCAGCCAACCCACCATATATTTCAGAGCCGGGGTATATAAATCCTCTCCTCTTGGCTAAAGACACCAGTTTTTCCATTGAAACATCAGACATTAAGTCAATTTTACCAGAATTTGGCTAGATTTATAGGGATAAATTAAGCCTGATCCAATTCTATAAAGAAAGTCGAACCTTTGCCTACCCCAGAAGATTCCACCCAAATCCTACCTTTGTGAGCCTCGACAATTTTCTTAACAATATATAGTCCCAAGCCAGTTCCATTAACATTAGTCTTCTTTGAATTTGTAGTCCTGGTAAATTTACCAAAAAGCTTTCCTATATCGTCTTCGTTTATTCCAACCCCCGTATCAATAATTCTCGTTACAACCTTCCCGTCTTCCTTCTCTATACTAATTTTAATTGAACCTTCCTTGGTGTATTTCTGGGCATTATCAATAAGGTTTATAACAACCTGGTTGAGTTTACCTTTATCTGCATTAACAAAGTAACTCTCCCTTGGTGCATCTATGATTATTTCCAACCCGGCTTTTGAAATATTTGGCCGAAGTTCGCCAATTATTTCCTCCACTAACAGCTTCATATCCACCTTCTCCATTTCATATTTTATCCTCCCCTGCTCTATTTGAGAAACATCTAAAAAGTCTTGGACAACATCCACTAAGTTATCGGAAGATTGGAAAATTTTATCAATCGCTTCCTTAACAGAAGGATTAACCTTGCCATAGGAACCCTCAAGAACCAAAGAAGCGTAACCCTTTATAGCGGTCAGTGGACTTCGGAACTGGTGACAGGCTAAAGAAAGAAACTCTGTTTTTAATTCGTCAAGTCCTTTCAGTCTGTCATTGGCTTTCCCTAACTCTTCTGTAAGCCTTTCGAGTTTCTCTCTCTGTTCTACTTCTCTGATAACACTTCGAATTAAGAAAATTCCAATAATGGTTACCGCCAAAAGTAAAATTCCATTTGCTAATTGGTCTTGCGAGGTAGTTGAAAGAATAGTCCTAATAAGGATAAACGTCCAAAGGAAAAAGACAAAAACTTCTGTGGCAATAACTTTTAAATTGAAAAGTTTGTACCTGATTATGGCATAACTAATAGAGCTAACCATAATAATAATTGAAAGAGGGCCAACCCAAATCAAATTGTAATTACCAAAAGCGGGCAAAAATAAGTTAAAAATCATTCCTAGGACAAAACCGATAAGGGTGCCAAAGACTACGAGCCGAAGCTGGTCTCTGATTGTTCTGTCCTTGGCATAATTGTAGCTTTTCAAAAGACCAAAATATGACAAAACTACAAAGGAAACAAAGTAGATTGTGTATATAAAATAATTTCTAAAATTTAAAATGACATCTTTTTCTACACCATTTTGGAAAATCTGCTCAACAATAAAATTCCTATCGACAAGAATGCTATATACTATCAAAAAGAAAGGGGTTAAAAGCCAGAGAAGATTTTTATTAAAGTGATAGTTTTCCCGTTTGAAAAAAAGAGAAAAGTAAAAGAAAACCAAAGGGATAGCCGCTGCTGCAATATAATAAAAATTCGCAAAACTTAAGGCATTGTTTAAATTTCGTGCATTTAGAAAAAGTCCAAGATTCAACGACCACAAGGCGGCGGTAATCGAAAAAATTGAAAATAATATGTTTACTGCTCTTCTGTCACTCCTAAGCAAAAAATAGCTAAGGATGGTTCCTATAATGGTCACTATAAAAAGAATAATTACTTGATATGGCACTTTACTTTTGGGCTACTATTACAAAATGTATTTCTAGCGGTTCATAGACTATCTTGATTTTATCCTTATCAAATCCGGCTCTTGTAACTAAGTCAAACATTTCTGTCGGCTCTTTGTAAATCATCGACCAGCCAACAACATCTGTAATGAATTTTCTCTCTTTGTTATCGGCAATATTAGCTGTAATTAAGGTTCCCTTGGGAGACATTAACTTGTAAACATTAGACAAAACTTCCAAGACTTTCTTATTATTAAAGTAATCAAAGAGTCCGACAATTTCAACCAAGTCCAGTGAATTTCTTTGGTTAACATGAACATCCAAATTACTTACAGTATCCTTTATCCAATGAAACTTCCAACTATTTTCAAAGTCTATAACTTTTTCCTTTAAATCCTTACTGTAATCAAGAGCTTTGGTGCTTCTGTCTAGAAAAGTAACTGAGACTCGATTTTCATTTGGGTCAATCTTTGAAAGCGCTTCAAAAATCGCCCTTGAAGAACCAGAGGCAATACTTAGTATCTTAATATCATCATCCCTTTTATCTATTTGATTAATAAATTTGATAATTTCCTTTCGGACAAGTTTTAACCTATTCCTCACTGCCTTGGAATTATGCAAATTAAACCAAATTTTTAGGAAAAATTTTTGTAAGGCAGATTTGTTTTCTGTCGGAAACCCATGATTATACAAAACTTCCAGCGCCCGATGAGTGGTTCTATGTTCTAGAACATCTTTGGCATAATTATTGCTTTTTTTGATAAATCTGCTGAACCCACTAGGTAGCAGATTCAAGAAAGTTATAAAGAAAATATCCGAAAATTTTCTGATAGGAGATAGCCTTTCATAATCGATTGATGGGTCGTTATCAATATATAAAGTTTTTTCCAGCATAGACTATAATTTTAGCAGAAAAATACCTTGTTTCTTATAGTCCACAAATTTTCTCTAAAACCTTTCGAGAGACGGCTTTGAAATTTTCTTTTGTCGGTTCAAAGCTATCATCAAATAAATCTTCATAATAAATTGGTTGGCCAATTTTCATCTTTAGAAATCTTTTCCGTGAGATAAATTCTCTAAAAAGCATCCCCCAAATTCCTTCCAATTTTATTGGAATAATTGGCTTTTTTGTCCTATATACAAGAAACGCAATCCCGCCTCCAGTACCACCAGGTTTACCATTACAAGAAACTCTGCCCTCTGGAAAAATCAAGATATTTCCCTCTTCTTCTAAAAGTTTTACATGGTTTCCTACTGAAATCGAGTAATCATCAAGGCCTTTGTAAACCTTTCGTGCACCCAAAAGATGAAAAAGTAGTCCGCCATAAAATAATTTACCCCGAAGTCCTTTATGTGAGTATTCCCTTTTTTCTAGAGAAGCAAAAAAAATAGGCCTGTTAAAGATCCTAATTGGTATTGTGGATGGTATTAACCCTGAATCTATTTCACTTATATGATTTGAGGCAAGTATAAAATTTCCTTTCTGCTTTTTTAAATTTTCGAGTCCCTCCATCTGAGCGTGAAGAAAGAATATCGCAATGGGGTGAAAAAGGAATCGCAACAATAACTGCAATGGTAGTGGTGAAAGGTAATATTTCAATCTCATAAAACCAAATTCTATCAAAATGTGGCTTTATTGCAACCTTATAAACGGCTTAGTAAAAACCTCTTATAAGAAAAAGCTTATTATTCAATTACAAAATCTCTTGACGCTAGCTCTTTAAACTCATCTCGGGTTTCGGGATATATGTGATTATTTCTTTCATAATGCATTGGGATTATTTTGCCAATTTTTTTGAATGTTTTTACAAAATTATATGCTTCCTGTGGCCCATAGGTGTAGTAAGTTCCAACAGGTATTAAAGCTATATCGACTTCTAAATTTTCAACTGGAATTCCAGATGGATTGAACATGTCTCCGGCAAAATAAATTGTCTCCCCTTCCACCTCGATTAAAAAGCCCATATTTTCCTTAGGGTGATTTACATTTGGCCCGTGGTCAACCTCAAAAAACTTTACTTTGATTCCGCCGACTTCAATTTCCTCGCTAATTTTCACAATCGTTATTTCTGGTTCAACCTCCTTACCCACCTCGCTTTCTGCACATTCTGAATTTAGAAAAAGTTTTTTGGGAGCCAACTTATTAATTTGCTCTGATGAAAAATGGTCTCCATGAATATGAGAAACAATAAAGGCATCAATCCCCTCTAATCCATTAAGCTTTTCGGTTGGCGTCTTATTCCCAATATCAAAACCAAGGCGAAAGCCCCCTGAGGTTTCAAGAATGAAACCAGACTGTTCAAATTTGGTAAGTATCATGAATCTATTATATCAAAATATGGCTTTATTGCAACCTTATAAACGGCTTAGTAAAAACCTCTTATAAGAAAAAACTTATTATTTGATTATAGGGCTTGTGGTTTATTGTTATTCGCCTATTTTGACTGCTGTCCCGTATGCCAACATCTCAGACGCTCCTGCCATAACCATTGAAGTCATAAACCGAACACCGATTACAGCATCTGCGTTCATATCAATTGCCTGATTCACCATTCTGTTATATGCCTCATCTCTTGCGTGCATAGTCATGTCAGTATAAGTCTTTACTTCACCGCCTATCATGCCCCTAAACCCAGCTCCGATATCCCTTCCGATATTTCTTGCCCTTACGGTACTGCCCTTTACAATTCCAAGAACTTTAGTAACTCTTTTTCCAGGAATATCATTCCCAGTTGTTATAATTATTTCTGCCATTTTATTTATTATTATCTTTGTTTTTTAGACCTTTAATTTTTTCTATATTGTCTTCTTTTTTATTTAAAAAAATAAAAAGACCTACAATAATAAAAATAAGACCCCAGATAAGACCCCCCCACCAATCTTTAGATAAATTTGAAAGAGTGTCATAGGTTATATATAAGCCCAAAGTTATTATAACGATTCCTGTTATAATTCTGCTCATAGTATTCATGTTAAATCATTATACCTAAAGAAAAGGAAAGTATCCAATGTCTTCTTTTGCTTTTTATATATTGCTTAAGTTCTTAAGAATTTAGGCAATAAAGTGTCTTTTAGAGGCCTTCTTCGCGGAGATCTTCGAGTTCTTTTTTGGCTTTCTTGGAAAGTTTTTTAGGAAGTTCAATATTTATCTTAATTAGCAAGTCTCCCCTACTGTTTCCTGACATTGGCACGCCCTTTCCTTTTATTCTTAAAGTTTCGCCAAATGAAACGCCTTCTGGAATTTTCACTTTCAACTTTCCGTCTAAAGTATTTAATGTGTACTCTCCTCCCAAAAGAGCGTCTGTCACTTTTATATTTAAAGTAGTCACTAAATTATTCCCCTCTTTAATAAAATTTTGGTCGCGCCTAATATGAACTTTTACATACAAATCTCCTGAAACTCCGCCTCGAATTGCCTCCCCTGCACCACTAAGTCGAATCATCTGGCCGTCCTCAATTCCGACAGGAATTTTAATAGAAATTTCCTCCTGTTTTTTGATTAGCCCATGTCCACCACAAGTTCTACATTTCTTTTTTGGTATCTCTCCCACACCGTGACATTCACGACATTCTTTTTCAGTTGTGAAGGTCCCAAAAAACGATTTTGTTGTTTCATGAATTCTCCCTTTTCCATTACAAGTTTTACAATTCTCCATTTCGGAATTCTTTTCAGCCCCGCTTCCTTTGCAATTCTCACAATATGAAGTCTTGTTCAAAATTATTTTTCTTTCTGTACCAAAAATAGAATCATAAAAATTCACTTCAATATCAACCGAAATGTCACTTCCTCTTTTAGTTCTACCCCTCCTTCCGCCGAAAAATTCCCCAAAAATATCTCCTAAATCAAAATCGTTAAAACCCTGAGTAGCACCTTGGTTAAACTGCGAGAAATCAAACCCGCCAAAACCTCCAGCATTGCCAAAAGCATGCCCATAAGTGTCATACTCCTTCCTTTTTTGGTCATTCGAGAGAATATTATAGGCTTCATTAACCTCTTTGAACTTACCTTCATTCCCACCCTTTTTATCAGGATGATACTGATGAGCCAGCTTCCTAAAAGCTTTTTTTATTTCATCTTTTGAGGCATTTTTTTCAACGCCTAATACTGAATAATAGTCTTTTGACATTTATTTACCCCTTATTTTCTTCTTCTCCCTTGTCTTCCTCGGCTTCTACATCCTTCACATTATCATCAGAACCAGAAGTTTGATTTTCGCTTTGTGATTTCTGCGCCTCAGCCATAGCACTTCCGATTTTTTGCATTTCTACTCCCAATTCCTCGGTTGCCTTTTTAATAGCATCTGTATCACCTCCGTCCTTAACCTTCTTCAGTCCTTCAATTTTTCCTTCTACCCCTTTTTTAATATCATCCGAAATTTTTCCCTCGGCATCTTTCAATGCTTTCTCCGCAACAACAATACTTTGATCCGCCAAGTTTCTAACATCGGCACTTTCTTTTTTCTTCTTATCTTCGCCTGCGTGAACTTCGGCTTCTTTCTTCATTTTCTCCACTTCTTCGTCAGAGAGCCCTGAACTTCCTTCAATTTTAATCGACTGCTCTTTGCCTGAAGATTTATCTTTTGCCTTTACACTAAGAATTCCATTAGCATCAATATCGAATGAAACTTCAATTTGAGGGATACCCCTCGGAGAAGGTGGAATACCATCAAGAATAAATTTTCCTAAACTTTTATTATCAATTGCCATTGACCTTTCTCCTTGAACGATATGAATTTCAACTTGTGTTTGATTGTCGGCGGCAGTTGAGAAAATCTGCGATTTGCTTGCGGGGATTGTCGTGTTTTTATCAATCAACTTTGTAGCAATACTTCCCATTGTTTCAATTCCAAGGGAAAGCGGAATAACATCAAGAAGCAAGACGTCCTTAACGTCTCCCTGTAAAATCCCGGCTTGAATAGCAGCACCAGAAGCTACCACCTCATCCGGATTAATTGATTTATTTGGCTCTTTCCCAAACAATTCCTTTACAGCGCTCTGTACAGCGAGCATTCTGGTCTGCCCTCCAACAAGAATAATTTCATCAATATCTCCTAATTCAAAAGGAGAATCTTTAATTACATCTTTGGTTATTTGAATTGAGCGATCAATATATTCTTTTGATAATTCTTCAAGTTTGCTTCTCGTCATTTTCAAAAGAAGATGTTTTGGGCCAGATGTATCAGATGTGACAAAAGGAATATTAATTTCAGTTTCAGCTGTGGCAGAAAGTTCCTGTTTTGCTTTTTCAGCAGCCTCGTCAAGTCGCTGGAGAGCTAGTGGGTCATTTGTCACATCAATTCCGCTTTCCTTTTTAAATTCCGCTGCAATCCATTTAATAATCTCTTGGTCAATATCTTTTCCTCCCATATGAGAATCTCCGCCGGTCGCTTTAACCTCAACAACATCATCTCCGACTTCAAGAACACTGACATCAAATGTTCCACCACCAAAGTCGAATACTACAATCTGTTCATTTTTCTTTTTATTAAATCCATAAGCCAAAGCAGCTGCGGTCGGCTCATTTATAATCCTTTTCACATCAAGTCCAGCAATCTTCCCCGCGTCCTTTGTCGCTTTTCTCTGTGAGTCATTAAAATAAGCAGGAACAGTTATGATAGCCTCGGTAATTTTCTCTCCCAATTTAGCTTCTGCATCCGCTTTCATTTTGGAAAGAATCATAGCTGAAAGCTCTTCTGGCCTATAAAAATCTTCCCCCATTTTAACTTTTACTCCCCCGTCATCAGCCTTCTCAATAGTAAATGGAACAGTTCCTTTATCCTTCTGAACTGAAGAATCCTCAAACCTGTGCCCAATAAATCTTTTTATTCCAAAAATAGTATTCTGTGGATTTGTTACAGACTGTCTTTTAGCAAGCAGACCAGCTAATCGCTCATTATTTTTTGAAAGTGCAACAATAGAAGGGGTCGTCCTTGAGCCTTCTGCATTTTCAATAATTTTCGGCTCACCACCTTCAATAAAAGCAACTGCCGAATTTGTTGTACCTAGGTCTATTCCAATTACTTTACTCATATATTTCTTTCATTATTTTCCCACCTTAACTCTAGCAGGTCTTATAATTTTTCCATTCAATAAATACCCCTTAGCTACTACTTCCACAACCTTACCTTCTTCTCCTTCTGTCATTTCAATTACCTCATGAAAATTCGGGTTAAAATCTTTATCTAAAGGATTAACCTCTTCTAAGCCATCTTTCTCCAAAATGGATACGAATTGCTTGTAAATCTGCCCCAATCCACTCTTCCAAGAGACACTTCCCCTGGCCATATTAAAACTATCTAAAACAGGCAAAATGCCCTCAATAAAATCCTCTTTAGCAAACTTCAGTATTTCTTTCTTTCGGTTATCTTCCTCCTTTTTGTAATTAATGAAATCAGCTTTGGTTCTTTGCCAGCCGTTTAAATATTCTTGTTTTTCAGAGGTACTTTTTTTCAACTTGTCGCGAAGCTTTTTCAAGACTTCATTATTTGAAAATTCCTCGACAACAATTTCTTCGTCGGCATTGTATTCCGAATTCTTAGACTCGTCAAATTTTTTTTCTGATTTCTTAGACATAGTTAAAAAATCGGTAAAACAAAACTAACGTTTTGACCATTGAGGAGATTTTCTTGCTTTTTTCAGACCAAATTTTTTCCTTTCTTTTATTCGCGGATCCCTTTTTAAATATCCAGACCTTTTTAATTCTCCTCTTAACTCACTGTCAAATGAAACCAATGCTCTTGAAATTCCAAGTCGCATAGCTTCCGCTTGAGCATGAACACCTCCACCCGTAATCAAAGCATTAATATTAAATTTCTTTCCACCACTTTTTTCCAAAGCTTCGGCAAGTATGTGCTGTAATTCATCAGTCGGAAAGTACTCATTAAACTTCTTATTATTAACGGTATAGCTATTGGATGATGCTGGTGTCAGACGAACTCTGGCAATAGAATTTTTTCTTCTCCCAACTGCCTCAAAATACTTACTTTTCTTTTTTGTTTTTGTTTCAGCCATATTATTCAGTTATCTCTATATTTTTTAAAAGCCTGCTTCTCAACTTATTACCTGGGAGCATTCCTTTAACCGCATTTCTGATAAGCTCACCGTAACCATGGACTTTTACAATCTCTTTTGCAGATTTTACTTTCAATCCGCTCGGGTAACCAGAAAAACTTTTATATCTCTTGTCTTCCATTTTTTTAGCAGATATATCAAGTCCTGAAGCGCCAGAAACAACAACTTTTACATCGGCTACTTTATGCTTCTCAAAATCAAGGGAATTTTTACCCATCAAAAGAGTGGCGATTTCACTCGCTAATCTTCCCAATTTCTTTCCTTTTGCATCAATTTTGTACTCCATATTATACGAATTCTATTAAAGCCGTCTGGCTTCCGTCACTTGCCCTATTGCCAAGCTTGGTAATTCTTGTATAACCTCCGCTTCTGTCTTTGTAAGTTGGCGCAACTTTATCAAACAAATTCTTGTTGTCAGCACCAAGTTTGGATTTAACCGCTCTTCTAGAAGTAACAGAATTGATTTTTGCCTTAGTGACAATTTTCTCCACATAAGGACGGAGTTCTTTGGCTTTAGCAAGACTTGTCTTTATTTTCCCCTCGTTAATAAGAGAAAGAGCCAAAGAGCGCATGAGTGCCTCTCTTTGATTAGTTTTCCTGCCAAATTTTCGTCCGACCTTTTGATGCTTCATATTACTCCAAGACAATTCCAAAGTTACCTAGTGCCCTCTTAACCTCCTGAACTCCTTTGTCTCCCAATCCTGCAAGTTCAAGCAAGTCCTCGGTCTTCTTTCGAGCCAAACCTCCAACTGTTCTGATATTTGCCTTTGATAAGGCATTTTCAGTTCTGGCTGAAAGATTTAACGTTTCAATTCTGGTTTTCAAGAATTCCTTTTCCGTTTCCTTATCTCCCTCTTCTTTATTTTCTTCAATAACACTTTCCATGTCTTCCTCCTTCACTTCTGGTTCTTCTTCTTTGAATCCAACAACAGCCTTTAGTTGGGTGATGAGAATAGAAATTGATTTCTCTAACACATCATGTGGACTAATAGTTCCATCTGTCTCAATAAAAACTCTTAATCGGTTAAAGTCCGTCCTTTCGCCAACTCTCATGTTTTCAACTTCATAATTTGCTCTTCGCACCGGAGTGAAAGTTGCGTCAAGCGCAATTGTGCCAATTTCAACTTTCTCTTTTTGCAAGGCTTCCTTTGGGACGTAACCAAGGCCTTTTTCAACAATCATGTCTATTTCTAGAGTTGCATTCTTGTCGGTAATATCGGCAATATGTTGATCTGGATTAAGAACCTTGACCTGCCCAGGAACTGTAATGTCCTTGGCAGTAACTTTTTTAATACCTTTTGCTTTCAGGCTAACTGTCTGCGGTTCCTCTGTTAAAACCTCAAATCTAACCTTTTTTAAGTTTAGAAGAATCGCAATCACATCTTCTTTTATTCCACTGATTGTGGAAAATTCGTGGTCAACTCCATCAATCTTAACCGAAGTAATAGCCGCTCCGGGAAGTGATGAATAAATAATCCTTCTTAACGAATTCCCAAGTGTGTGACCATATCCTGGGTAAAGTCCGTCAATTTCATAAGTAGCCTGAAATTTGTTTTCGGATACTATTTTTGGTTTTGACGGCAAAATTATGTTTAAGTCGGGCATGTTAATAATTTAATTAATTACAATTTTTACTTATAAAATTATTTACTATAAAACTCTATGACTGTATTCAAATCAAGAAGCGTCTCTCCTTTCTTAAGCGCTGGTCGACCTTGGATGACAGCTTCCTTTTTTGGAAGGTCAAACTTAATCCAGGAAGGAACTCTTCCGCCATCTTTTTTTATTTTATCTTCCAAGCCTGCAAACATTCCTTTATTCTTACTTCCCTCCCTGATTGCAATTTGATCTTTTTCTTTGACCTTGTATGAAGGAATCGTCAGCTTTCTTCCATTAACAATAATGTGTCCATGGGAAACCATTTGTCTGGCCATTCTTCGGGTTGGAGAAAGCCCCAATCTGTAAACTACATTATCAAGTCGAGATTCAAGGTTTTCATAAAGAGCTTCAGTCGCCTCCTTATTTTGTTGGGAAACTGATTCTTTAACAACATTTTTAAACTGTTTCTCTGAAATACCATATGTAAATCTAACTTTTTGCTTTTCCAAAAGTTGCTTGCCATAATCAGAAAAGATTTTTCTCCTCTTGCCTCTTGTTGTCGTCCTAGACTTTTTGGCTTCAGACAACATATATTTTTGCGTCTGAGTCTTTTCAAAAATATCTGCGCCAAGTCGTCTAGCTATTTTGTATTTTGGTCCTATTTTCATGATTATGCTCTTCTAGGTTTTTTAGGTGTTGGACCGCCATGTGGAATTGGGGTCTTATCACTAATCGAATTTAAATCTATGCCTTTGGCTGAAAATGCCCTAACTGACGATTCCCTTCCAGCACCCACTCCCTTAATAACGACATCAACATCTTTGACCCCCATCAGTTTGGCTTTTTCCCCTATCAACTCTCCAACCTGTGCCGCTGCATAAGGTGTTCCTTTCTTAGCGCCCTTAAAACCAAGTGCTCCGCTTGAAGACCAAGCAACAACATCTCCTTTTTTGTCAGTTAAAATAGCACGAGTATTATTATATGAAGCTCGAACGTGAAGTATTCCTGAATCAAGCTTTTTTCTGGACAACTTCGAAAGAGACGCTCCCCTTGCTTCTTTTGAACTCTCTCCCCCCATTTTTTTAATAACTCGTTTCTTTCCCATATTATTTTTTATCTACTTTTACCCTTCCAGAACCCACAGTCTTTACAACATTGCCCCTGACAGTCCTGGAATTACTTTTTGTTCTTTGTCCCCTAGCAGGTAAACCTCTGGAATGTCTTGCACCACGATAACTTTGGACATCTTTCAACCTTTTAATATTTCCTGCTTTTTCTCTTTTTAAATCTCCTTCGATTTTAACCGGCCCCATAACTTCCCTGATTTTGTTTTCTTCCTTGGCTGTAATTTCTTTTCCCTTCTTTCCATAATCAATTCCTGCGTCATCTAAAATTTTATGTGCCAAGGACCTACCAACTCCATGAACAGCTGTTAGTCCTATCTCAATTCTTTTATCATCTGGAATTGTAATACCTGAAATTCTCATTATCCTTGTCTTTGTTTATGGCGCGGATTGACACAAATAACATGCAAACGACCCTTCCTTCGAACAGTCTTGCAAGATTTGCATATTCTTTTTACAGACGCCTTAACCTTCATAATATATAGAAGGGTCTAGAGTCTTCGAATGATTCGACCTTTTCCGCCATAAGGATCAAGCTTGATTTCAACCTTGTCTCCAACAAGAATTCTAATCCTATGAACTCTCATTTTCCCACCAAGATAGGCAAGCTCCTCTCTTCCGTCTTCAAACAAGACGCGAAAAAGGATGTTGGGGAGCGCTTCCGTCACTGTCCCCACTTCATTTTTATCTCTATTCTCCTTCTCAACCATTAAATATTAGCCCTAAAATAGGCATGTACGAGCTATATTAGACTCGTATAGAGCTAAAGTCAACCCTTTTTTAAGGTTTTCCACAGTGGAAAAATGGCCGTGGTAAGCCTTCTTAAACGGCTCAGCACTTGAAGCCGTTTAAATATTATTTAATTATCTTCTTAAGCTTGATTTTGTCCTCTTTATCGGTAATGGAACGCCCCCAAAATGGCCGGATAATAACTTTAGCAGTCTCGATACTATCAGAATATGAAGAAAGGATTGAAGTCGCTTTCCTCCTAGACTCCCCGCCCAAATCACTTATTAGGGCTTCCTCGTCAAAAGTCCAAACAACTTTTGTGTCCCCTGAAATTTTAAAATTAACGCTTTCAGCAATTTCTAGATTAATAGAACTTGAATCAACAATAGTTAAATTAAGATTATCCAATCCAAAAAGCTCCACGTTTGCTCCTTTATAAGAGGCAATAGTATTTTCTGCCACAAATTGTGCAAATTCCTTTTCGTCAAAAATTAATCCATAGAATGTCGCCTCTTCCGTCACCAAAACATTATCACCTGTTCCATTTGAAGTTTTTGAATCACTTCTTATAACATAAGAATTATTAAGAAGAAGGAATCCTTCTGGCTTAACTGACAAAGCCTCTTCTAAAATTTCCGCACTTAATTTAGAACCAAGCCTGTCGCTGGCACTTACTACATCATCATTTGAGGCTTTTCTAATAGTTCCTGAAGCGCCACCAGCTATTGCCGTCTGGCTTCGGGCATAAAACTTACTATATCGTGGATCACCTTTAAGTCCCGGAATAGTGAAATCCAACATGTCGACATTATATGTATCTCCTGACTTGTCGGCGTAAACCGTCACCTCAAGACTTCCTGGCACAGTTTCACCATCAACCGTGCTTCTACCAGGAACTACGACAGCATCTTTAATCCTGTAAATCAAACCATCTGGTGTTTCAAACCTGGTATTTTTAATAAGCTTCTGGCTTGCAGTTGAGTAATTATTGTAGACAACAATTTTTCCTGAAGCTTTTTCTTCCACAAACTCCTCGCCTGTTGCTGGAACTTCGTCCGAAAGGGAGCGAGTTATACTCATAACTTCAAAACTTAGTTCCCCAGACTGTGCTTCCTTAAATGCAGTAAAGGTGCCGTCAATCAACACGGCTTCTTGTTTTGGTGTCACTTCAATTTTGGCTCCAGAAAACAAAAGAGGAAAAACAAAAAGGAAAATAATTATGGAAATAATGGCAACAATCCAAATACCAAACCGTGGAGATTTCCTGTCAGAGTATCCGCCGCCGGAACCTCCGCTTCGTCCGACTGGCGACTGACCTCCAAATGAATTATCTACCTTCGGTTTTTTGGAAACAGGTATTCTTCTAATTGATCGGCCCGAACCCGAAACTATATCTTGAAATGAATTATCTGACATAAATTTGTTATGAAATAATATATGACTTACCTTTCTAATTCAAACACCCTGTTAAAGAAGATTGCCTCGATGGCTATAAAGGTATCTTTCTCCTCCTTCGTCCTAAATAATACATAAGAATCGAGACTAGAGCAGTTGACAAAACTCACAACAAATAGTCCATCTGTCATTATAGACTGGGAAAACTCTTCAGATTTCATGAGTCTATTATAAAAATTAGACAAATCCTCGTCTGCTGTGAAGAAAATCGTTGATGGAACACTGTCCCCAGTTGACAAAGTTGTTAAAGCATTTCTAAATTCTCTAAGCCATGTTCCGCCAACTTTAGTAATGGATTTTCTTAATTTATCAATTTTGCCACCAAAAAGTGACTCGGTGTAGAAAAGCCGAAGAGACGACAATGCTTCCTCTGAAGAAGTCCTTAGTTCCTCTGCTAAAAAGCGAAGCAGAGTATTCTTACCAACAGGAAATGACATTGTCTTCAGAACATTTCCTTGCTTCACCAATGAAATGTCAGTTACTTCTCCTGCAATATCCAAAAGAAGAAAGTCCGTAACTCTGTCATACATATCCCTAATTGCAGAAAATGAAACAAGGGTAAAGGAATGGAAGGTTAAATCTTCGGTATAAAAATATTTGGTAATAACATCTTCAATCTCGTCTAGGATACTCGTTTGAGACATACTTAAAAACAAGGTCAGTTCAGCCTCTTTAGCTTTCTTACCCAGAGGATTCCCCACCTTATAGCCGTTTAATTTCATGTCTATAAGTTTTCTTTCAATAACTTCCGATTCCTGTTTTCTTCCTGAACCATATTTGGACAAATTTGAGTTTTCAAAATCTCCCTCTTCTCTGTTAAGAAAATCTGAAATAAATTTGCTTGTTATAACAAAAGGTTCTTCTTTTTTGATTTTCACAGTCTTAGTTTGTGAGACAAACCAGGGAGAAGCCAAAGAACAATAAACTTTTTTAATTCTCTTTTTTGAGGCATCACTACCAAGAGAAGACAAACCTTTTTTACTTAAATCATCTAGAACCACGCCCAGAGCAGTAAACATCCCTTTTTTAAAACGATTACCAGAAAGTTCTCTAACGAACTTCATTGGAACCCTTTTAACATACATAACTTTCGGATTCTTATTCTGGGCTAATTCAACAAAAGAGCCTGCAACACTACCACTGCCAATATCCAGAATCAAAACAGTTTTGCCTCTTTTTTTATTCTCACTCTTAACAAAAGGAAAAAGCATACCCTAAGTATAAATTGAGAGAGAAAAAACTAAAAACAGAAATGTTAAAAAGAAGGTGTAGCATTCTTCTGTAAAAATAAGCTAATCAAAAAACTCGTTGCCAACCTGTGACAACGAGTCGCGTTATGCGTAGCTTCCAAAGAAGCTGGGTGTACTATGTCACAAGAGCGGCGGACTAGAGAACAGGGACAGATCAGCTATTGGCTCGGTTTCCAACAACAAGTGTCTCCACCCCTGCTCCTAATACAGGAGACAAATTTATGGAAATAAAATCAACTATTCTAAAACAGCTCTGATTCTTCTAATCCCACCAGAAGATGATTCTTCTTTTGTTATTTTAAATTCGCCTAATTCCGAAGTATTCTTAACATGAGGGCCGCCGCAGATTTCCAAACTGAAATCCCCAATTTTATAAACCTTAACTTTATCACCATACTTTTTATCAAAAACTCCGTGAGCACCCATTTTCTTGGCCTCTTCAACTGAAACTTCTTGCATTGAAGTATCAAGTCCCTCTTCAATTTTTTGATTAACCAGATTTTCTACTTGCTGTTTTTCCTCATCAGTTAATTTTTGTGGATATGAAAAATCAAATCTTAATCTTTCGGGAGTAATATTGCTTCCCTTTTGTTCTACTTCTTCACCTAAAATTTTCCGAAGTACAGCAAACAAAAGATGGGTTGCGGTATGATATTTTGTCTCCATATCTCCACTGCCGGCAAGGCCACCCTTGAATCTTCCAGCAGAAGCGGTAGTTGATAATTCTGAGTGTTTTTTTAACTCTTCCTTATATCCTTCCATGTCAACACTGCCACCTTTCTCTAATATAACTATTCCTCTTGTCATCTCAATTGGGAAACCATAACTCTGATATAAATCAAAAGCATCTTTCCCAGAAATATTATTCCCAAGTTTTTCAAGTTGTTTTAATCCCTTTGATAAATTAGCTATAAAGCTATTCTCCTCTTTTTGAATTTCATTTCTTATTTCTTCACCTTTTGTAACTAAATTTTCATAAACATTCCCATAGTCATTTATTACCACGTTTGCAACCTTGGCCAAGGATCCTCTGGGCATACCTACTAAATCAGCTTGCCTAACAGCTCTTCTAATTAGCCTTCTTAAAATATATCCTTTATCAGTATTACTAGGAAAAACACCATCACTAATTATAAAAACAGCGCTTCTTATGTGATCGGCAATGATTCTCTGAGAATGTTCCTCATCTTTTGGAGAAAGCTCTCTTATTTTATCCATAGTTGCAATAAACAAATCCGTTTCATAAACATTACTTTTCCCCTGCGACACCATCGCTAGTCTCTCCAAACCCATACCGGTATCAACCCCTTTCATTTTTAACGGTTCAAGTTTTTTATCCTTACTACAATAAAATTCATTAAAGACCAAATTCCAAATTTCAACTCCATTAACAAAAATTTCAGTTGACGGGCCACAAGGACCCTCTTCTCCAGTCGGCCCCCAGAAATTATCTTCCTTTCCATATTTTTCAATTTTTATATTGGAATCAATTTCTTTCCAAATTTTTTCCGATTCCTCATCGGCCGATACGTCACTATCGCCGCCAAAAACTGAAACATAATCAATAGGAAGGCCCATTTCTTTAGTTATAAATTCATGGGCATATTGAATTGCCTCCTTTTTCTCATATCCTCCAAAGCTAAAATTTCCAAGCATTTCAAAAAAGGTCAAATGTGATTCGTCTCCAACCTCCTCAATAGCCGAAGTTCGAACCGCCTTTTGAATGGAAGCAGTATTAAGGGAGCCAAAATCCTTTTCGACATCCATAGCCCCTGTATAATAGGGCTTAAATTGCTGCATTCCGGCAGTTGTGAAGAGAACTGAGGAATCATTTTCAGGCACCAACGAAGCAGAAGGGACTAATTTATGCCCCTTACTTTCAAAAAATTTCTGAAATTTCTCCCTTATTTCTCTGTATGTCATTTTAGAGAGAAAAAACTATTATAAACAAATAAAGTAGCGTGAAAACACATGGAATTAAAAGATTTATCTTAAAAAAATAATATTTTAAACCGCCATGTCTCCCTTTCAAAGCCTCCCATTCCACCTTATGTAAAGACAGTGGTAATCCATCTTCAATTCTTATTTTTTCAGCGTACTTCATATATTGATTATACTAGGGACTTCAAAACCTCAAAGTCCTTTTTTAATTCATCTTTATTATTGGCATTGTAGATGGCTACAGCCGGATGATAAAGAGGCACAATTTTAAAACTGTGGGTTGGAGTGTCCACATCAAAAACTTTTCCATGCATTTCAGTTATTTTTGTGATTTGGTCTTTTAATCCGAATTTCTCCATAATGTAATTCATCGCAAATCGCCCAAGAGTCGCTATAACCTTCGGTCCTATGATTTCGATTTGCCTATCCAAAAAAGGTGCGTACATTCCTATTTCATTTGCTAAAGGATCCCTATTTCCAGGAGGTCGGTCTTTTAAAACATTTGTAATATAAACCTTCTCACGTGAAATATTAATATGGTCTAAAAGTTCATCTAAAAATTTTCCAGAAGCGCCACAAAAAGGCACCCCAGTTTTAGCTTCATTTTCTCCTGGTGCTTCACCAATAAACATAATATTGGCATCATGGCTCCCCTGTCCGATTACCGGATAATAATTATGCTCAGTTCGATAATGGTATAAGGGAGATTTTTTAAGGTTTACAACCTCGTCCCGAATTTCTTTCATTTTTTCTTTTTTTTCTTCGGAGTTCATTTTATTAATGGTACAAAAGTGAAACCTTTATACTCTTCTTCCTCAATTTCCTCGTCCGTTGTTTTGATAATCTTCCAAACAGAGTAACCAATCGGTATAACTAAAATCCCGCCTGTTTTTAACTGGGTCAAAAGTTCTTTTGGTAATTCATCTGCGCCTGCAGACACCAATATCTTGTCAAAAGGTACTTCATTTGAAAGTCCTAATTTGTCTCCCGCTTGAATGATTTTAGAATTTTTAAAATCGTATTTAGCCAAATTTTTGCTACCAAACTCCACCAATTCTGAAACTCTTTCAACTCCAAAAACTTCCCCAGTGCTTCCCACCAATTCAGATAAAAGAGCCGTGGTCCAGCCGGAACCAGAACCAATATCTAATACCTTATCCCCTTTTTGTACAGAAAGAAGCTCCAACATAAAAGCAACCGTTGTAGGCTGTGAAATTGTTTGTCCCCTGCCAATAGGAATAGGATGGTCTTCATAACTTTCAAGCTTATGCTCTTCCAATACAAAATCTGCTCTATCAATTTTTTCAAAAGCCTCTATTATATTGGAATTTTTTAAAACTCCGCTTGATTTTAGATGCTCAATTAATCCTTTCTTATTCAACATTATAGTGCTCCTTCTTTCTCTAACAACTTTGATTTTTCACCTCTCAAACCATTATATCCACCAATTTCTCCATTTGATCTTATAACCCGATGACACGGTACATTTGGGTCCATATTCTTCTTCATAATATTCCCAACTACTCTTGAAGCATTTGGACTCCCAGTAGCTATTGCTACTTTCTTGTATGAAAGAATCTTTCCTTTTGGGATTTTTTTAACAATATCTAAAACTTTTCTAGAAAAGGGTGTCTTTTTCTTTTGTTCCTTTCGGCTCATTTTTCTTTTTTGTTTTCTCACTTATAACTTTAATTGCCGCATTTCTGTATGCACAGTATTCACAGTCTTCACTTGCTTTAGGAATCTCTTCACTATCTAATGTCTTTTTGATATTCATCAAAGAGCCCTCTACCCAACTATCATCACCTTCATAAGGAATTATGGTCATATCAAATTCTAGTTTGCTGTCAAAAGATTCTGCTGATTTATCACCATTGGCATAGACAAAATAGCCTGTGTCTGAAACTTGTAAGCCATTCTTTCGCAAGAGCCATTGATAGATATCCATTTGTCTTTTGTATTGATTCTCCCACTTGGTATCTGAAAGTTCGTTCATTTTATTGTTCTTGGCCGTAGCCTTATAATCAACGACATAAAGTTCATTAGTATCAGGATTTACCCAGACGTCATCAATTCCACCAGAAATATTAAAGTCGGTCGGTTCATGAAAATATTCCACACCCCTACGAAGTGAGTCACGCCATTTATCCATATCCTGATGCTTGAACGGCACAGCATTTATTCCATACTCTTTCATTAAAGGATGGGGTGAGCCTTCAGCTCTGTAGAAATCAAACTCTTTTTTTAATAATTCATCTACAGCAATATTCAAAGTAAATGCTGGACCTCTTGGTCGAGCTGTACCCAATTTGTTATCTATATAGAAGCACCTCGGGCAAATTGAAAATAAGTCAATTTTTGAACGACTTAATCGAAACCTTTTTCCACCGTAATTCCAACTCGGATGTCTATGAGGTTTATATTCAGACATTCAAGTATTTTAACACAAACACCTTTTATAATGACTTATTGAGAAAGCTTGTTGTAAAGCCAGGCAAAAATAACTCCGCCAATATAGGCATTAACAAACGCCCAAACTGCTCCTATAACCGAACCTGTTAAAGTTGCTTCATAGCCAGGATAAAAACTTGAGATAAGTTCCATAAACATTTCTCCATGACCAAAAGATACTAAGAGCCCTAAAACAAAAACCCCACCTGCCCACAAAAGACCCAGGGCTAAACCAAAAGCATTTACATGAAATTTTCTATACATAAATAAATTTTAAATCCAAATAAAAAAAAGCGAAAGCACCTCCTGTGAAATACATCTAATAAAAATATATTTTATTCTTCTCCTGGTGCAGAAGAGGTGGTGAACAGAACCTCGATTATTCTATTCTCGGAATCAATTAATGGGGTGTCTTGTTCTGAGTCAAAAGTTCTATTTTGAGTTAGTTCACTATCTTCATTATGGAGAAGTGCATAATAACTTCCTCCTTCAACTGTTCCCCTTAAAAGCTCAACTACTCCGGCAGTCTCTCCGATATCAAAAAGCCCTGCTCCTAAAATGTTCCCATGGACTCCATCTATATTTTCAACTATTACAACCCAGACAGCTCTTGGGGCTGAAACTTCTTTTACAAAAACCGATTTACCTGGAGCTTGGGGGTCCACTCTCAATACAACATCGCCAACTGTCACAGACTCTTGTGGTTCTTGATTTTCACCACCTTCAGACGAAATTGGAATAGAAATATTAGCTGTTGTTTCCACTCCATCAGTATTATTATCTTCCACCGCAACTCTGTCTCCTTGAGATTTAAAAGAAATCCAAGCCGAACCAAAGCCAAGAACGAAAGCCACAACAGCCACGATTAAATATTTAAATCTTTGTTGATTTCCTTCTCCTCCCCTCATCATTTGATTATACTCGCTCTGATAATCCATTTAAAAGATTTTACAAAAGGACAATAGAATTATATCCCTGCCTATACCTTGCTAACAAGGCTAAAAAGTTTCCTAGTACTTTAGTGTGTACGTGGTACGCAGACACGGCTTATTTCCTCCAGAACAGAACTTGCCTTTTTGCTACTCAAACCAGTACTCTCTAATAGGCTTGGGTTATTTTTAACATCGCGACATAAGACGTTCCCTGTTTTCAATATATTATTCTTCTCTGAAACAGAGAGAGCTGTTAAACAAGTAAGTGGATGGAGTGCTGTTTCTTCTATCAAATCTTGGAGGCTCCTCCCAACTGGGCGGCTCCAACCAATCATTTCCATATTTGCACATTTGCCATACTTAGCAGCATTTTTGGTAAAACTAGTGTTAGTAATAATCCAGCATTGGTGTTTTTGTTTTTCTTTTAACTGTCCAGTAAAATTATTTTTTTCTAAATCGTCATATCTGGCTCTGACATAAAGAGCAACTTTTAAATCAGATTTGACTTTAAGTTCATTATGAAATTTTGTCTCTATCAGTACTAGCTCATCCCCTTTTTCTGCCAGAATATCAATTTCATGAGAAGCACAAACTCCTTCTAAGATACTTCCAAGTGTAATCTTGTAACCTTTGATTTTAAAAATCTCTCCAACAAATCTTTCAAAAGGAAAGCCAGTCGGACCTAACTCCATAACAGCTCTTTTTAACGAATAGCGAGCGGCTGGAGCAGAAGTTTCTTCCTTCTCTTTTAAAAGTTTGTAAGCGCGCTTGTAGATATGACTGGTGGTCATACCTTCACTTAGTTCATTGTTTATATGAGTTACAATATATTCAATTGCCCCTGGAGATGCCCCAGAACGATCAAGAGACAGACGAAGCTTCTCTTCATCAAAAGGCTGTACTGTCCCATCAAGTTTTTTAATAAGAACTTCTGCTTTCTTTTCCTGCATTAAGATTATTTTACTAAAATATAACTCCTCCTCCAAGACAGATTTCGCCGTCATAGAGGACAAGTGATTGTCCAGAAGTGACATTTTCTTGAAGCTCATCAAAAACTATTTCTATTTTGTTATTGTTAGCTTCAACTTTACAGTCTCTTAAATTTTGTCTATACCGAAGTCGCGCCCTATATTTTTTGTCTAAATTTGGAATTTCTCCGGAAATCCAATTAACTCTTTCTATTTCTACTCCCTTTCTGGTCGAACCAAACTCTTTCCTTTTAAGTTCATTAGAAACAATAATAGTATTCTTGTCTACATTTTTACCAACAACATAATATGGCTTATCATTGGGAGTCTTTTTAGTAATGGTAAATCCATGCCTTTGGCCAAAAGTTAAGAAGGTGGCCCCATCATGTTTGCCAACTACTTCTCCTGCCTCATTCAAAACATTTCCTTCTTTGGAATCAATGTAGTTCTTAAGAAATTCTTTCACGTCAATCTTGCCGACAAAACAAATCCCTTGGCTGTCTTTTTTATTTGCATTATGCAAATTGAGTTTCTCGGCTTCTTTTCTAACCTTTGGTTTTTCCATTTCTCCAATTGGAAAAATTATCTTTTTCAAATCGTTTTGGTTTAGAGTCCATAAAAAATACGATTGATCTTTATTATCATCTCTTCCAGCTAAAAGCTTGCCATCTTCATTTCTTACATAATGTCCAGTTGCTATAAAATCTGCACCTTCTTGAATTGCTTTTTGTAAAAACGAGCCAAACTTAACATATCGATTACACATAACGTCTGGATTTGGAGTTCTTCCTTCTCTGTATTCTTTTATCATGTAATCAACTACCTCTTTTTTATATTCATCCCTAAAATCATATGTTTTAAATGGAATATCCAATTGTGCCGCAACTCTCATGGCATCTCTTCTTTCTTCCCGCCAATCACACGGTGTAAAATCTGGCTGCCAAACACGAATAAAAACACCAGTCACATCATAACCTTGCTCTTTAAGTAATGCTGCAGAAACAGAAGAATCAACTCCTCCACTCATCCCTACAAAAACCTTTTTACCTTTTACATCCATAAGGTTTAAATTAGCTTTTTTATATGAAAAGAAAAAGGGTNCGCANGATNATGCGNACCCTTGAAGAATCTCCGATAGGCCGAATCACCGGCCCCAGGTCTCGGAGATGTAAAACGCCGCAAGGCCGATTATGCCCACGGCGATAGCGCCCATTAAAGCTATCTCCATGATCTTTCCCTCCTCCCCGTAAGAGTACCACACAAAATATCCAATTGTCAAGTCAGCCAATAAACTTGATTCACTATTACAAATACCATATACTAACTCTCACCTGCCCTGCACTACTTTTCCCAGTTTTGGGGAAAATGATGCTGGGTTCGCAAGGCACTACAATTATTAAGTGGAGCTAAACCCTTTAAGGCCGTAGTGATGGCAAGAAGGACACTCTGATCAAAATAATGAAATTATTTAAGAGAAGGATTCCGGAAGAAAAATCTAAGGAAGAAACTTCCGAACCGAAAACTAAAAAAGAAGTCGGAAAGAAAGCTTTAGGCGTGATGTCTAAGTTTTTTAGCGATACCATTGCCCCACCTGAAGAAGGCGACCTTATAGAAGGGCCTGTTATAGAACGAAGTAAATCAAAAGTTTTTATTGACCTTCCTCCTTTTGGAACAGGAGTAATTTACGGACGTGAATATATTAATGTCCGGGATATTTTAAAGAAGACAAATATTGGCGACAAAATTACTGCTAAAGTTGTCGATGCAGAAAATGAAGACGGTTATATCGAACTTTCTCTCAAGGAAGCAAGGCAAGCATTAATCTGGGGAGAAGCTGAACAGGCAATGAAAGACAAGCAAGTTCTTGAACTTTCAGTCAAAGAAGCAAATAAGGGAGGACTCATTATAGAGTGGCAAGGTATTCCTGGATTTCTCCCAGCATCACAATTAAAAACAGAGCATTACCCAAGAGTTGAGGATGGAGATAAAGAAAGAATACTTGATGAATTGAAAAAGTTAATTGATCAAAAAATTGAAGTTTCAATTATTGGAATTGATCCAAAGGAAAACAAATTAATTTTCTCCGAAAAAGGACCAGAGCAAAAAGAAAAGAAAAAGATTTTAGATAAATATGAACTTGGAGACATAGTCGAGGGAGACGTAACAGGTATTGTCGAATTCGGAATCTTTATAAAAATTGAAGAGGGATTGGAAGGACTGGCTCACATTTCAGAATTAGATTGGGGTCTGGTGGAAGATCCAAAGGAATTATTTAAAGTTGGACAGAAAGTAAAGGCAAAAATTATTGAAATTGCCGATGATAAAATTTCTCTTTCAGTCAAACAACTTAAAGCCAATCCGTGGCAGGATATTGAAAAGAAGTATGAAAAGGGACAAAAAGTTGAAGCGGTTATTATCAAATTCAACAAGCACGGCGCCTTAGCTAGTGTTGAAGAAGGGATTGCGGGCTTGGTTCATGTCAGTGAATTCGGCACGGAAGAAAAACTTCGCGAATCATTGGAACTTGGAAAAAAATATCCATTTGTCATCAATATTTTTGAACCAAAAGAACACAAAATGACACTTTCGGTTGCTGGGAAAGAACCAGAGAAGAAAGAAGAATAATAAATAAGAAGCACCGTGTGGGCATAGCGCGAGATTTCCACAGAAATTTCAACGTGCGTTTTCCGAGAGATTTTGAAGCCAAACACCCTAATTCCAGTCGGTCATAGCAAGCTGGCAACCATCAAGAATGATTGATTCAATTGCGCCAGAAATATCTTTTGAAACTTTTTTAATTTTTTCCAATTCAGACTTCCTGAAATCCCCGATTATGAAATCTAAAACTTTTTGATCCCCTTTTGGCTTTCTAACTTTTCCGGAAGTAGCCGTGGGACTAATTCCAATTTTAATTCTAACAAACTCATTTGTACCCAGAGCCCTTTGGACTGATTTCACTCCCCTGTGCCCGCCGGGACCATGATTATAGATAATCTTAAAGCTTCCAATTGGTAAATCTAGGTCATCATGAAGAACAATCAGATTTTTGGCCGATTTTTTATTTCTAACTATAGAAGCGACTGCCTTCCCAGAGTTGTTCATCATTGTATGAGGCTTTAAAAGAAGCACTTTTTCCTTACCAATTTCACCTTCTGAAAGCTCCCCCCTACCTTTAGCGCTGTCATACCAGTCTTTGAAGCCAAAATCTTTCCAGATTTTATCAAGCACAGTCCACCCAACATTATGTCGAGTATTTTGATATTCTTCTCCGGGATTCCCCAAACCTGTAATTACAAAATTCATTGCTTACATAATAAGAGAAAAAATGGAAAAGACAAAACGACAAAACATAGAAACAAATCTTGTGTCAAACAACTTTCACAAATATAATTAAGCACAATGAATAGCGAAAGCTTTGACAAAGAAAATAGTGAGGAAAAAATTCCAAACTCAAAAAACAAAAGTCAAAGTTTCTTCTCGGAAGTTTTTAAATTTGTGTTGCTGGCACTTTTGATTGTCATACCAATAAGGGCTTTTATTGCCCAACCATTTTTAGTTACCGGTTCTTCAATGGACCCAACATTTAAAAATGCAGATTATCTGATAATTGACGAAATAAGCTATAGATTCAACGAACCTAAACGGGGCGAGGTTATTGTTTTCAAGTTTCCAAAAAATCCCTCTAAATTTTTTATAAAAAGAATAATTGGATTGCCTGGAGAAACGGTAAATATTGTTGAAGGAGAAGTTTTTGTTGATACTGGGGAGGATAATAATGGTCCTGGTATAAAAATTGAAGAAGATTATGTTGCAAACAAAGGTTCTGGGAATTTAAGTTTAACCTTGGAAAAAGAGGAATATTTTGTTATGGGTGACAATAGGATGGCAAGCTTGGATTCAAGAAATTGGGGAGCATTACCAAAAAATCTAATCAGGGGCAGAGCACTTCTAAGACTTCTACCAATTAACAAATTGGGGGTTTTCCCTGGTTTTGCAAATTAATTTCTTTAAATAATGAACGAGGAAGAAACGCAAGACCAACAGATACAAAATAGAACAAAGGGGGCCTTCATATACAAAGGACCCTTAAAGAGTGCTATAGAAACAGCTAGATATTATGGATTTAAATTGTCACCACCTTTAACTATCACTAAGAGACTACCAACAACCTTAACAAAAGCTAAAAGAGAATTTTTGAAAGAGAAAGACTTTTCAGATTTCCCAAAAGATTATATGTCATCTCTTAAAAAATACATTGATGATGAGATGCATAAAATTCCCCAGCCAATTATGGTTTGTCATGTCATAGACAGGCCTAATAACTGGTCAGAACTTCGACTAGAGATTATGGGTACAGAAAAGAGTGTTGCTGAAGCGACTATTATAAAGACTGCCTCAATAATATTAAGAGATCTAGGGCATAGGAATATTTTAATAAAGCTGAATAGTATTGGAGATAAGGAGTCAGGAAATAATTTCTTAAAAGAACTAATGAATTACTATAGAGAACATATCAATAATCTTCCTCCCACCATACAACAGCGGTTAAAAAAAGATATTCTGAAAATATATGCAAACAAAAGCGAAAAGTATAAAGAAATAAACGAGAACGCTCCAAAACCGATTAGTTTTCTCTCGGAGGAAAGTAGAAAGCATTTCAAACAAATAATAGAATTCTTAGAAAACATGGAGATAGATTATGAAATCAATGAAGACTTGGTCGGAGCAAGTCCTTGTTTCCCAAAAAACCTTTATGAAATTTTAGAAAAAAACAAAGATGGTAAGGAGAAAATTTTAGCCAAAGGAGAAAGATATAACTATTTGGCTCAAAATATCGGTTTTAATAAGAAAGTACCAATTGTTGGTATAGGTATAAATATAAAAAGAAAAGAGAAGAAAAAAGATTCTTATGTATTTAAATCAACAGCATCCAGTCCAAAAATATATTTCATTCATTTGGGTTTTGATGCAAAAAAGGAAAGTTTAAATATCTTAGAAACATTTAGAAAGTCGAAGGTCCCAATATACCAATCACTCTGTAATGATTCGTTCACTCACCAACTTAAAAACGCAGAGAGTTATCATGTTCCGTATACAATGATAATTGGACAAAAAGAGGTCTTAGAAAAGACTATAATTTTTAGAGATATGAAAACTAGGTACCAAGAAAATATAGAGTTATCAAACCTTGAAACATTTTTAAATCGCCTAAAAAGAAAGAATGTTATTTAATTGAAAAGCATTTTCCATCGTGGTAGTCTTTTTAGGTAATGATAAATGTGAAGGTAAAAGCTAATAAAGCTGAGAATAGTACAAATCTTATAAGAAGATTTGGCAAGCGTGTTCAGGGTGCTGGAATTCTTTCAAAAGCTAAATCTCTCCGATTTAAGGATAGAGAAATGTCTTCGTATGTCAAAAAGAAAAATAAACTAAGATCCATAAAAAAAAGAGCTAAAATTGAAAAAATGCTAAAAATGGGCCAGGTTCTAAAGAAGAAAAAGAGGAAATTTTAGAAAATATGGCAAGTGTAAAACAAAGAAGGGCGGCCAGAAAGAATATTAAAAAGGCGCAAAAAAAATGGAAGTCCATGAGTTCCAGACAGCACGCTTTAGCTCAGCCACAAGGACGTGCTAGGAAAAAACCTGGAACTGGAGGTGCAGGGAGGTTTTATAGAGTTGTTGTGAGACCTAAAAGCGAATTTGTTTCTTTTAGAAATCATGATGTCGGAAAAGCGGGGCATATTCAAAGACTTACTGGAAGAAGAAGGAGTGGAAGCTGGGCAACACAAGCCTGGCTTATAGCAAAAACAGATGCTGAAGTAAGGGAAGGAATTTTAGTTGGAAAAACCAAACATGCAAAAGAGGTTATATCAAAATTAAGAAGAAAGCCGAAGAAAGACAAAGGTGATATTTTTGAGGCAGGACCAAGAAAGAACATCCCAGAAAAATCAAAACCAACACCAGCAATGAGAAAAGCTCAAATGAAAAATATCAAAAAAGCCCAAGCCGCTCGTAGGAAAAAATAGATAGTTTTGTGATTTCTAAAAGAGCCCTTTTCCACGGCTTTTTTTGTTCAAATGGTCTATAATATCTCTTGTAATATGGCTAGAGATGTGTCAGTTGGAATAGATATAGGAACCTATCAAATAAAAGTTATGATTGCAGAACGCCTAAGCTCTAGCAACACGCTTTTGGATATTTTAGGAACTGGTTTTTCTGAGTCTAGAGGACTTCGATATGGCTACATAGTAAACAAGGGAGATATAGTTAGAGGAATTAAAAAAGCAGCGGGCCAAGCAGAAGAGGCCGCTGGAATTAAAATAAAAAAAGCATTTATAGGAGTCGGGGGCGTTACTCTGGAAGGAAATATCTCAACTGGTTCAACTGTTATCACTAAAGTGGATATGGAAATTACTCATCTGGATGTTGCTAGGGTTACAGAAAATAGTGAGGAAGCTTTAATTAAAAAAATATCTCCTAACCGAAAAATTATTCATACCATCCCCGTTGAATACAAAATAGATAAAAAAATACTTTATGGTAGACCAATAGGAATGCGTGGAGGAAAGTTGGAAGTCAAAACACTTTCTATAACTTACATGGAGCAACACTTGAACGATCTGATTCAAGCTGTTGAAGAAGCTGGTATCGAAGTAGAAGATGTTATTGCCTCCCCACTAGCCGCAAGTTTGGTTGCATTAAATAGAACTCAAAAAATTGCCGGGAGTGTTTTGGCAAATATAGGGGCGGAAACTGTTTCTTTGGTTGTGTTTGAAAACAATTTACCAGTTTCCTTGAAAGTTTTTCCCATCGGAGGAACTGATATTACCAACGACATAGCTCTAAGACTTAAAGTGCCGATTGAAGAGGCAGAACAAATAAAAATGGGACAGTTAACGGGCACACACTATTCACAAAGAGAATTGGAAGAAACAGTTCTTGCAAGACTTTCCGATATTTTTGAATTAATTGAAGACTATTTGAAAAAACTGGGTAAGAGTGGGCTCCTCCCAGCTGGAATAATCTTAACTGGCGGTAGCAGTGAGATAAAAACAATTGAAGAGTTTGCAAAAAAATCTCTAAAGCTACCATCAAAAATTGCAGAAATTAATTTTCCAAACGCAGCCAAAAATACAATTAAGGATTCATCTTGGGCGGTTGCTTACGGTTTATGTATTTTGGGTCTTTCAGAAGAAAAAGAATCCTTCGGAATAAAGATAGCAAAACAGACCGGCACTAATCTTTTAAGCTGGATCAAACAATTTTTACCATAAAATAGTTTCTATTTTTCTCTAAAATTAGACATCATCTTTGTGATTTGGTCAAAGGTCCAAATCCAAATCTTTTGTGGTAGAATGACCGCAACTAAAAATAAAAATACGGAGAAAATATGTCCAAAAAGATAAAAAAAGACGTTGAGGCATTTGCAAGAATAAAGGTAGTTGGTGTTGGTGGTTCGGGTAAAAACGCTACTAACCACATGGTTAAATCTAAGGTAAAGGGCGTAGAATTTATTTCTGTTAATACTGATGCTCAAGATCTCCATAATTCTCTGGCTAAAAAGAAAGTTCATATCGGAAAGCATTTAACAAAAGGTCTTGGGACTGGAATGAATGCAGACCTTGGAACAAAGGCTGCGGAAGAAACTAAGGAAGAAATACAAGAAACCTTAAAAGGTGCCGACATGATATTTATTTCCGGAGGGCTTGGTGGCGGAACCTGTACTGGAGCAGCTCCTATTGTGGCAAAGGTAGCAAAAGAAATGGGAGCCTTAACTGTAGCGGTTGTTACTAAACCATTTTCATTTGAAGGAAATCAAAGAATGCGATTGGCAGAAAAGGGGGCCGAGGCACTGAAAAGTGAAGTTGATGCATTGATTATCATCCCTAATGACAGACTTTTGACCATTGTTGGAAAAGAGACAACGGCTACGGAAGCATTCGCTATGGCTGATGAGATTTTAAGAGAAGGCGTTGAAGGTATTTCAGATTTGATAACAATGCCTGGAATTATTAATGTCGACTTTGCCGATATTAGAGCAATCATGGAAGATGCAGGAAGTGCTTTGATGGGACTAGGTAAGGCCAGTGGTGAAAACAGAGCTGTCGAAGCAGCAAAAATAGCTATCAATTCCCCACTTCTTGACCTTTCAATTAATGGAGCAAAGGGTGTTCTATTTGTTGTTGCAGGTGGTGATGATATGACTATGTCTGAAATTCAAGAAGCTGCTGCCGCTATAACTGAATCAGTCGATCAAGATGCAAGAATTATCTTCGGTGCCATTAAGGACGACAAATTAAAAAAGAACGAAATAAAAATAACTGTTATTGCAACTGGTTTCCCAGATGAAGCTATGGGCAAAAATTCTAGCGGACTATTCCAGTTTGGGGCTGATGAAGATAAAAAAGAGCCTTTAATTCAAGAAAGAGAAGAAAAAAAACCAAGCAAGGATGATAAGAGTAGTGAAAACGAAGATGAAAATGATTGGGGTGCAGTTCCCGCTTTTTTAAGACGAGATAAAAAATAATATATTTGGGTTTTCAACTAAATATATTAAAATAAACAAACTATGTACGATTTGATAATAATCGGCGGTGGCCCCGCTGGTAGTGCTGCTGGAGTTTACGCAGCCAGAAAAAAATTAAAGACTCTATTTTTAACAGTAGATTTTGGAGGGCAGAGTGTTGTTTCAGCTGATATCCAAAACTGGATAGGAACAATTTCAATCAGCGGAGATAAATTAGCCAAGGATTTAAAAGAGCATGTCTTAGCATATGCAAAAGATGTCTTAGATCTCAAAGAAGGGGTCAGGGTAAGCAAGATAGAAAAAACTGGGGAAACCTTTAAGGTCAGCACGGAAAAGGGAGAAAACTTTGAGTCCAAAACTGTTTTAGTTGCCACTGGAGCCGACAGAAGAAAGCTTAAGGTTCCAGGCGCAGCGGAATTTGAAAATAAGGGAATTACATATTGTGCCTCATGCGACGGCCCTCTTTTTGTAGACAAGGATGTTGTTGTTATCGGCGGTGGAAATGCAGGATTTGAAACTGCTGCACAGCTTCTGGCTTATACAAAAAGTGTCACCCTTCTTCATCGTGGCCCGGAATTTAAAGCTGATCAAATTACGGTTCAAAAGGTTTTAAAAAATCCGAAAATGAAAGCTATCACTAATGCCAACACTACAGAAATAGAGGGAGATAAATTTGTTTCAGGTCTTGTTTATAAAGACGGAGAAAGTGGAGAAACACACGAAATTCAGACTGAGGGGATTTTTGTAGAAATTGGACTAGTTCCAAATACTAAATTTATTGAAGATTTTTTGGAGCTTTCAGAATACAAACAAATTGTAGTTGACTCTAAAAACCAAAGGACTTCAGTGGATGGAGTTTGGGCTGCTGGAGATTGCTCCGACGGACTTTTCCATCAAAATAACATTGCCACTGGAGACGCCGTAAAGGCTCTGGAAGATATTTACAATTATATCAATGCTAGATAATTTATAAACTAATTAATTCGTTTAAATTGTCCTCTTTCGAAATCTTATTTTTCTTCTGACGGCCACATTTAGTGCATTTGTGAATTATTGAAATCTCTTCCCCACTCTTCTCGTACGAAATTGGCTCCATCAAACATCCACAATTTAATGTTCTATCCCCTGGATTTATATCAACATGTTTACTCCACAAACAACTCGGACAGTGATTGGTATAACCATCCCCTTTTACATTTTCTCCACAATTCTGGCAAATAAAATTCTCTTTTGTTTTTTGAAATTTTTTCAAGTGGGCGATACAGGACTCGAACCTGTGACCTTCTCAACGTCAATGAGACGCTCTAGCCAACTGAGCTAATCACCCATTTATGACTTCAATTTATGGCTTTCCGAACTTTTAGTCAACAGTGAATTTATTGAAAGTGTATTATAAAATGAATATTCAAAATACAAAGTAAGTGAACCTGAATAAAAAAACATCTTTAAATATATTATATCGACTGGCATTTATTGTGGGATCTGTTTATATTGTGACTGCGACTATGCTGTTTTTTAATAAAACATCCTATATTTATTTCCCCGAAAACGTAGATTTTTACACTTGTTCATATTTTACTGACACGGAGAAGATTCAACACAATGGTACCCGTATGTATTACAAACAAAATGGCAAGGAAATCGTGGTGCTCTATCACGGCAATGCCGGTTCGGCATGCGACCGAACACTCTACGCCTCTTATTTTGATGCACATAATATCTCTTATATCCTTGTCGAATACGCTGGATACGCGAAAGACAATAAAAAGCCGTCGCGTGAACTTATTTTCCGCGATGTTGATAATGTTGTTAATCTACTTGAGACTCTAAACTACGATAAGCTAATTATCTTAGGAGAGAGTATTGGAGCTGGAGTTGCGGCACACCATACAACACTTAAAGAGCCCGATAAAATGATTCTCATTTCTCCTTTTACTCGATTAAGCGATATTGCTCGTATTCATTACCCATTCTATCCCACAAGGTTTATTCTTGAAGAAGAATACGACAATGTAGAGCCCCTCTCTCGTTATAAAGGAGAACTTCTGATTATAAGTGGCAAAGACGACCGCATAACTCCTTATTCAATGAGTGAAGAGCTTTACAATATTGCCGAAACTGCCTCTTATAAAGAACTTATGCCAGTTCTAAATGCAGAACATAATGACTTATTCATCCACAACGAAGTCTTTGAAAAGATAATAGAGTTCATTATTTAATATAACTATGGGAAATTCATTTTGGAAAATCATCTGGACTTCTAGAGATTTGGTTGTTATAACCTCGATAATTATTGCGGTTTTCTCTTTGTTTTTAGTTTCTGCAGTCTTTCTTCATTTAGAACCCGCATCCACAACTCTTGTTATAAATTCTGGATTATTTATCGCAATTATTGCTACAGTTTTTACTTATTCAAAAAGAAAAGGAATTGCCTTACAAGACATAGGTTTTACAAATGTAAGTAAAAAATGGATGTTTTTGACAATCCTGATTGGACTGGGGGTTATGGTAATAGGTGGTAGTCTATCAAGCCTTTTAGCTAAACTTCTAGGTTTGGAAGTAGGAAACCTAAGTCTTATGGGAGAAGCTATGAGTGACAAGATGTGGTTAAATTTATTAAATTTAAAACTACTTACTGCTATTCTCCTGCCTGTTGCAGAAGAAACATTTTTCCGAGGTGTTATTTTTAGATATCTTAGGCAAAACAATACTTTTATTAAATCAGCATTAATAAGTTCTCTTATCTTCTCGTTGGTTCATTTTGATATTTCGGTGTTACCATTTACTTTTCTATTAGGTTTTGTTAGCGCTTGGGTTTTTGAAAAGACAAGGTCTTTAATTTCTTCTTTTATAGTTCATATAACAGTTAATAATCTTGCGGTTAATTTTCTATTACTAAATATCTTCTAATACTTATTATATAAATGGCCGATCAGCTTTTTACTAAGCTTCGCAGACACATCTACAACTTTATCCATAGCACCTGAATCTATAACCGAAGACCTAAGATTGGTGA
>PBQF01000003.1 GCA_002724975.1 Parcubacteria group bacterium | reverse complement strand
CCATCCACTACAGCATTTACCAGTGATGCCAACACTTTACTGCTTATCCATAGCGACCTGACATCCTCTGAGGAGGACAGGACAGAGCTTAGTGTGACTGCTGCTGGCAAACCAAGGTTGCTGGTCAGGTCTGGTGGTTCCGATGTAGCGGATATAACGGCTGACAATGCACTGGTACTTGGTGTGAGTACCCTTATCAACTTTGTAGTGGATACAGATGATGCAAGGTTGTACGTCGATGAAGCATCAACAGGAACTGACGATACTAGCTTGGCTGTACCTGCAACACCCGCTGCAATCAATGTGGGGCAGGATTACGTGGGAGCCAATCAACCTAACGGTCTGATCACTGATGTAGGTCTAGCCAACGAGAACCAATCAACGGCTGAAATCATAAGTTGGAACGCAGAATGATTATCTCAATTTGCAACGACCTGACTGAACTCAAAAATAATCCCAAGATGGTTAAGGGTGGTAAACACCGGAGTAGGATCGAGGGTTCCGGTGGCGGGCACGTGCATAAGCTGGAGAAAGCGGATAAGACAATCAGTGTAGTCGTTCTGACAGATGATGCGCGGGAAATGCTGGATGACATTGGTGAATTCACATTACTGACGTATGAAGAAATTTTTGGCTATTCCCGCCAAGTTACGGTTGATGGTGAATTACAGTGGGATGCTGATGAGATTGAGGTTATCCCAGAGCATGATGCTATTGAAGTTATTGGTTACGAGGATGATCTAACCCGACCAATCTATAAAGCAGTCAGGCATGTTGAACATACAACCAGAGAAGTCACCGACATGTGGGAAGGCAACACCTTCACAGTGCCGGGACGTGACATCATCACCTATGAAACCACCACCAATATCGCTCAAGATTACGAGGGTAAAGACCGATACCACCAGACCCCAATCATGGGTACACCCATCGTGGTTATCGGATACGAGGATGACCTGACCCAGCCCTATGAGTACATTGACGGTGAAACTCGTTACATGCAGAAGCCAATCATGGGTAATAAGGTCATCCCTGAGCAAACGAATGTCACGCGAGTTCCGATAATGGAGGACATTCCTGCTGTATCAGAGGCAAGAGCGGCTTATGATGCCGCTTACCCCAGAACCCCTGTAGAATATGAAGATATGGACGGCAATATGCGAACCCATACACCACCGCTGATATTCAGCATTCCGGCAGGGAGTAAGACAGATCACCTAAACACGGAATAAACCTCTTTTAAAAGTTGTAGGATATTGAAATCATAGACTCTTCAGTACCTACCTGTCCTCCGAAAGTATAGTCTCCTAAATCTTTAGATACATTAATTGCTTGATATGCATCAAATCCTGTTGCTTTTCCATACTCTAAAGATATATCAAATAAAGTAATGAAAGGAATAGTGTATGTTCCAGACACAAAATTAAAGTCAGAATCCTTCAAGTCTTGATAATAAGTTGCTGAAAATCCTAGAACATTAACTCCAAAATATCCTTCATTAATAGTATCATATACGTTATCCCAGTTATAGTTTATCATTCCTGCACTAAAACCAAAATAATTATTTAAAGAATGTGAATAGTCTACATAGTAGTCATACTCATAATTAGCGTCATCTTCAAAGTCAACTTGAGAAGCCCAAGCTCCTACAGTTAATCCTTTTATTGCCACTTCAATACCTCCACTAACCGCTACTTTTTCATTGTTTTGTGAATAACCACGCCAAAGATAATCAGACGATGCCGTTACACTTCCACTAAAAATTTCACTAGCCCAAACAGTTGTTGGTAAAAGCAATATTATAATTGCTAGTAGTTTTTTCATTTATGTTTCCCCCTCCTCGGGTTCTCCTGCTGCATTTGTAGAGCAGCCTGTTGTCGCACTTTCTGAATAATAGCCATACTCATTTTGGGCTGGATACTCTCCCGGCTCTTGAAGTATGAGATTAATTTCCTCTACACTTAATTCTAATTTCATTTATGTTTCCCCCTCCTCGGGTTCTCCTGGCTGCATTTGTGGAGCAGCTTGTTGTTGCACTTTTTGAATAATAGCCATACTCATTTTGGCTGGAAGCTCTCCCAACCCTTGAAGTATGAGATTAATTTCTTCTACACTTAATTCTAATTTCACTAAAAACTCCTCATGCTATTTCACAGACTCCGCCTACACAGGCGAGTTCTTGTGAACCAGTTGTATTATCTTCTTGCTCAAAATTAGCAAGATCCTCCCAATTAATATCTTTTGGCATTTTGCCTAAAAACTCTTCATACTCTTCTTTTTCTACTGCTTCGTAAGGAGCTTGTTGGTACACATGGTCACTTACAGGTAGTAAACTAATGCCTGATACTGAATTAAAGTTTTCCCAAATCCACTGAGCAATTTGTAAAAATTCATTATCGGTATAGTATACAGTCACACTAGGTTTATGTTCACACCAAAAATCTTGATATGTCTTCCATAGCTTTAATTGTTGCATTGCACCAACTTGTTCTACTACTATAGACGTTTCAGGAGCTTTTACAGGGAATGAAAAAACTAAGGTAGTTGGATTCATCGCATCCTGTTCAGCAGGAAAACTAGCTGCTAGCATATATTGTGCTAGAGGATCTTTTTTGTCTGAACGAACTCTTCGGATATAATACTTAGAGAAACGAGGGTGAATCCCAGAAGCAGAATTAACAAGCTGAGACACTGTACCAGAAGGTTTAACACATGTAATAGCTGCAGACTGATTAATTTCAAGTTTGCTCGCCAATTCTTTATTTGTTTCAATAGCCACATTTTTCATCTCCGTCAGCCATTTTTCTAGTTTAGGACCAGGAGTACTTAATACAGCGTGATCCATTATACCAGTTAAACTAACTCCTAGTAAACATTCTTCTTCAGTATTTCGCTTCCATCTTACTCGTAAGTAGCGAAACTCCGTTAAAGTAGCTTGCAAAGTTCCAATAATTGTTGCAATTCTTACCTTTCGTTTCAAAGTGTCTAAACTGTCTTTTTCTCTAACAACTACTTCAGATAAATTACAAAACTCGTTACTTCTTAAAATAATTTCAGAACAAGGATTAGTACCAAAGTCTTGTTCATGGTCTCTGCGTCCGTTTCTTTCAGCGATTTTTTGAGTCGCAAATCTACTAAAAATTCCCCTTTCACCCGACTTACTTTCATACAAATTTTGCATTTCTGTTAAAAAAGCTTCAAAGTCGGGCTTCTCAGTATAAGCTACAGAATTATTTGCTAGTCTGCGTTGTCCTTCATCCATCCACCATTGACCGGTTTTTGCTTTTGACATTCTTGGGTCTGATAGATTTGAAAGACTGATTAATGCAGACCTACGCACTCCTCCAACTACTACAATATCTGCAATTTTACAGCAAACATCATGGCATTCTAAACTATTAAGTTTACGTCCTGCAGCTTTTGAAAAAATTCCAACACAAAAATTAAACAAATCATTCAAAGGATCCGGACCACTAGCTCTTCCACCAAAAGTTTTAAGTTTAGCACCCGCTGGGCGTATACGACCCATATCCCATTTAGGAATCTTTCCTGCATATAGCATAGCGATTAACTCACGAAAAGCACTTGCCCAACCGAGTTTACTATCACTTACTATAATTATAGAATTTGTCTTATGAAAAGTTTCAGCTACTTCTGGTAATTTATTAATAAAATTACGTTCCACACTGAAGCCTACTCCTGTTCCACACATTAGTACATACATAAGCTCATCAAAAGCTCTTGGATGATCTATCTGTAAGTAACTACAATTAAAGCCTGCTACATTATCTCTTTTTAGAGCTTCTCCAGCAGTCATCATACACCGCATTGACGGCATAACTTCCATTGCATAAATTGCATCGTATAATTCTTTTGCTTCTTCTTCTTTTAACTGATCTCTATTTATCCAGAAATCTATATATCGTTGAACTGTTTCTGCCCAAGTTTCTCTACGTCCTTCAGATTCTAACCATCTAGCATATCTGCTTTTATGGATAAAACTTTGATACTGATCCATTAACTTAACCTCTCTTTAATTTGGGCAATATTATCTTTGCCTATAGCATCGTCACAGTAGCTGATTAAATCCATAAGCTCGTAATTTTGAATTATTTGCTCGTAATTTTCATTTAAATTTTCAATATATTTATACTTACCAGGTATAGGAGCAGCGTCATAGATATTAAGAGCACTACCATACTCTTTTATAAGTCCTAAAGCTCTTTTCGGCCCGATACCTGAAATTCCGGGCACGTTATCTCCTTTATCTCCTGTGAGGCACTTCAAAGATATATACTCACAAGGTGTTACTTCATAATGCTGATTCCAATTATCTAAAGTTATTTCTTTTCGAGTGACATAAGAAAATCTACTAACCCCAAGTTGAATCAATAAGTCCCAATCTCTATCACTAGAAACTAGCCATATATTTTTAAAATTAAAAAGATTTTTATTTTTTACTAAGTGTGCTGCAATATCGTCAGCCTCTACTCCCTCAAATTGTAGTATTGGCCATTTTAATAAATCAAGTGTAGCATTATACTCTTCAAAAAACTCCTCAAATGCAATTTGTTCTTCTTCCGTTTGAGTAGCATACTTATCTTTTCTATTTTGTTTGTAGCTTGGAAGAATATTTCTTCTATAAGTTGAAGAGCCTTTATCCGCCGTAATGATTATATTATTACATTTATAAGAGTCTGCAAGAGACTGTACGGTTTTCTCATACTCATATCTAAAATCTGTTCTGCCTTGGTGTTTCCATCTAAATGCTAAGTTTAGAGCATCAATTATAAGCGTTCCATCTTTCTTTTGGTCATTAAAACTAAGCGCCATAAGCTGAATCCCAATATATGTTTTTTCTCATTTTATAAATTCTACCTTTTCTTTTTTTAACCAATCTTCTGCGAGAGTAACATAACAATTTAATTCACTAATATAAATATAGTCTATATTCTTTGGAACTATTTCAGTAGTTACATAAATCTTTGACCTGTTATACTTAAAAAATAATAAAGGTGCTTGATTTCCCCCTGTTGCTTGAATTTCAAGTTTCTTCCACCATTTTTTTAAATTATTTGTTTTTTTCTGTGTTAAAATTTTATCTGTAAGGGGCGAGTCAGCATAATTCTTAACCTCAATACAAAAATAATTCTTTTCATTAGGAACATACAGATCCCCTTTTAGATACTCTAATGCACCTGACATAGGAATTCTTTCAAATTGAAGATTTGTATACTCTCGTAATAAATCTCTAACCAAATATTCCCCCCTTGCACCTTTCGCTTTACTATCAACCATTTATTCTAACCTACTTATATTTTCTTTTTTTATTACCTCTGTTTTTTCTAATAATGGGTGTGTCCAACCGTGAGAAACAATATAAGTATTTAAATCTTCAGCTAAAAGAACTTCTATTAGTTTTTCACGCCCTGTATCATCTAGTACTCCTATAACTTCATCTAAAAATAATAGGTTAAGTCTAGACTTTGAAATACTACTCATTAATTTTCTAATAGCTAGCAGAGTAGCGGTATTAACTCTTGCAAGCTCGCCAGAACTTAAAGCAGCAATCTCAACAATTTTTCCATTATCAGTAATTTCTACATTCAACTTGTCGTTTAGTACAACAAATTGAAGAGTAAATCTGCCATCAGAAAGGTCGCCTAAGTACTGATTTGTAAGGTCTTCTAACTCTTTTACAAGATTTTCAATTTTGTAAGCCAGCAGCCCATTCGTGCTGAAAGCTTTTTTTAATATTTCTAAATTTGAAAAGAGTTTCTCTTGCTTATTTAAACTACTTTGACACTCTTCTAACTCTCTCAAAAAAGACTCTGTTTGTTCCTGGATTACTACGATTCTGGTGTTGTGTTTTGTTCTTCTTTCGTTTTCTTCTGCGTTACTTTCCAGTTGGCTTTTTCGTAGATGTAATTTCGCTTGAACGCTCTGCAACCTGCTAGTAAGGATTTGCTTATCCAAGATAGTCTTAGGTAGATTGCGATCAATACTTCGATAGATTTCTTTCCAATCAGTTTCAATTTGCTGACAATGCTCGAACTCTTGATTATCCACCTTAATTCGTCTAATTTCATTTGTAATTTGCTCAATTTCGTTCTCCGCGTCTAAGATTTTCTCAGTTTCTAAGGTTTTTAACTTTGTAATAAAGCTTTGATCTACTACTTGCTCACAAGTAGGACAAGCTGCTCCTAAATTACTTAATTTTTTTATGAGGTGTTGAGACCCCGCTACAACTTGTGAATGCGTTCCTTTTTTAGTCTGCAAAGAATCATAAGATTTTTTTGCCGTTATTTTACAATTTTGTGCTTCTTGTAAATTAATTTGACTTAATAGGTAAAGTAATTGATTATTTTTTGAGATTTTATTATTTTTTTCCGAGATATTTTCAATTTCTTCTGTAAGATAATGGAACTCTTTTTCCTCTTTTTCCGTAGAAATTTCTAATTTTAACATTGGAAGTATGGTAGTATCTCTCAATTTATTATCTATTAACCATTTTTCTATAGTATCAAATTTTGCTTGTATCCTATTAATTTCTGTAGAGACTGATCTCGCTTCTTCTTTAAAAAGATCAAACAACTCAATATAATTTTCAAGATGTAATAAGTCAATTAAAAACTTTTTCCTATTAGTATCAGTAGCTGTTAAAAACTGTAAGCTTGTATTTGTATTTTGATATACTAATTGAGAAAACGTTTTAAAATCAACTCCAATTATGTCTTGAATCGTTTTATAAGTATTTGTAGATGTATGACTTGATATATCCTCGCCATTCTTTTCTAGTTTTACTTTTACAGAGTTTTTTCTATCAATACTTACTACATAAATATCATCATCTTTTGTAAACGTCAGTTTTATACTATATCCCTTCCCCACATATCTATTTGAGATATCAGCTTTCTTAATACTTTTAGAGTTTTTATTATATAAAGCTTCTTCTATTATTAAAGGAATAGAAGACTTTCCTGTGCCATTAACTCCAATTATTTGGGTTACTGCGTTATCGTCCAGTAATAATTTATTATTTGAACCATAACTAAAACAGTTATTCCACTGTAGCTGCTTTAGCGTAATCATTATAAGTTCCTAATATGTTGGAGACTTTATCTGTTGGTAGTTCAAGAATATATTCTAAATATTCTGCTAATTCTTCTGCTATAGTCATTTCTTTACTAAGAAGAAGGGTTGCTTCACTACTTCGTTTAACTACTTTCTTATCTAATAGTTCTGAGTTCTTTACTTTTGAAAGTTCTTGTATATCTCCTTCTAACTCATAAATTATGTGGTGATAGTCCCCTGGAACCATTTGGTCTGGGTCTTCTATAGTTATCCTCCATAATTGTGGTAAATCAAATCTCTCCCATATCCAAGACCAGTCTCTATCGTTTATTAATAAATATCCTGTTTCCACCTTATTACGGTGGAACGATGTTGTCATAGGACTACCAGGATATATTATGTTTCTTTGAGTATTAGAGTGGGCATGAAGATCTCCCGCAAATACTATAGGAAACTCTTCTAACCTGTCTAAATCTATTTCAGGTTTTACGTGAGGAGGAATCTCACCTCGTACATGAGTAAATAGGGGTAGGCTTTTATCAAAAGCTTCCACACTATTTTTTCTATACAAGTCTGCATAAGGGAGCACATTAAAGCCCCTATCCTTATCTACATAAGAAAAGTCCACTATATGAATAAAAGGGTTTATATCTCTACTGACTTGTTTAAGTTGACTAAAGAAAGTTTTATTCTTTTTTGTAGCTTCATGATTACCGTCATAAATTAAGGTAGGAATATTAACCTTTCTTATAAAAGAAAAGTATAATTCTAACTCTTCCATACTTGGAAGGCGATCAAAAAGATCGCCTCCAATTATGTGCATACTACATTGGTTTTCTATTTCATTAATTTGGTTGAAAAAAGATTCATATCTTTTTTTCGCCCACGCAACTGGGACATTTTTTTGTCCCAGTTTTATATGCCAATCTGCTGTGAATAAAATCAATTATACTAACTCCAACCGAGTTTCTTGTGTTTTTATCATGCAACATTAAATTCGTCTTCAATAGTTTCATCTATTTCAGCAACATCTTTCTGACGAATTCGGTCAAGAAGCTCTTTCTGAGCATCAGGAGTTGGACGAGGCATTACATCCTCCATAGATTTTATTTCTTTAAATAAAGCACTTTCAGTCTCGTTAAGAGCACGAGGTTTGCATTTTAATGGTTGTAGTTGGTATGCTACGTTATAAGGCAGAGGTCCTGTCTTAGCTCTCTTAAAGATAATATCCCATCCAGTTTCTGGATCAGTAGGATCTCCAAGATCTTCAGCAGCGATATTAATTTGCTCCCAAAGTTTTTTCTTAAGATTGACAACTTTTACTTCTCCGTTAATAATACCCTGAGTAGCATAGCTCCAGTTACACTTAAGATCAGGATAGTATTTCTTAACCCAATCTTGTTCTTTGTTATTAAACCTCTCTTCATTGCGATCAAAAGATAAGCACTCCAAAGGAATGTTTTTCTTGTTTTCGCCTTCCACCCAGTATACATAACGAGCAAGAATGTCGCCACATAGACGTATTTTATTATCTCCATCTACATACTGATATGCAGAAATAGAGGATTTTTGTGCAGAACCTTTTTGTTGGTTAAATGATATTGCCATTTTTAGTGTTTCTCCTTAGGGGCTTCTTCGTATAAAAAGTGAACTTCTCCATTTCTTATTTGAAGTAACCTGTTATTTTCTAAATAATAAAAAGGATCTTCCCTTTCATGAGCAGTACTCAAAAAAAGTAGATCAAGGGTTGTTTTGCCATACGCTCTATATAAGGCGTAAGGTCTTCTACTAGCTAAAGCGACATAAATACACACATCTCTAAAACTATACTTATATGAATTGTATAAAAGTACATCAGGGTGTATTAAAAAAGACTGCCCACTAAAATCGATATCTGAATATTTATATATGTCATCAAAACGATTCTTGGGAAGTTGCTTTTCTACTAACATCTTAAGCACTTTTACGATTTCTACTGTATTGCCTTCGCATTTAGTAAAAATTTTATTCCAATTATATAAGAGCATATTATATCACTAAATGAACTTCTTGTCAAGAACTATTTTTTTCATGTGTCCCAGTCTTTAAACCCCTTTCTTTACAGTATTTTATCTATTCCTTATTTATTCTTGAGCTTTTAGTACTGTTGAACAGAAATAGCATATACTATAGATTATCTAAAGTATGAATACTTCTTGATAAAAGTGTTTTCATTATAGTTCCTGTATCTTATAACCCTGTTTTATATAATACCCCATCCTATTGGAAGCCTGCCTTCTGGCAGTATTCCCTTTCAGATGTATATCTAGAATTATAGGGTCTCGTTTTCCTTCCTTCTGTCTTATGACGCGTCCTATTAACTGAGTTAAAAGAGGTTCATTATTTACTGGTGTGCCTAATATAAGACAACTAAGGTCATCTAAAGAAATGCCTTCTGAAAATATTGCTTGAGTGCCAAAAAGAATGTTAGCTTCTCCACTAGTAATTTTAGACATAAGGGGTTCTCTTTCTTCATGGGGTATTTCACCCGTAATACATATAGCTTTATCTCCTGCAAGTTCAGTACATGTGCGTAAAAACTGTACACGGTCACTTACTACTAATACTTTATGTCCAATTTTTGCATAATAAGCAGCTAACATAGATACACTATGTAAATACTCTTCATCATAAGAAAGTGCCGTTACTTTATTTGCCCAAGGAGTTTTCATTCCATCCATAAATCGTATATCTGAATGATAGATATGAATAGTTGGAGACATATAATTCTCCTTTGGGGGTTTAATTATATTACTTCCAAAATAATCTCTAAAGACTACATGTTTTCCATCTTTTCTTTCAATAGTGCCTGATAAGCCTATCTTATATCTTGCATAATTTGAGTCAATAACTTTGGAAAAAGTTGGACTACTTACATGATGCATCTCGTCTAAAATAATAGTTCCAAATTCTTTACGCACCTTCGGAATATTACGGTATAAACTTTGAGTGTTTCCAATTACGATAGGAGCATCTATTTTGAACTTACCACTACCTATAACACCTGGCGTAATTTCAAATACTTTTTCTACTTCTTTAGCCCATTGGTTTCTTAATGGAACTGTGTGTACAATAACAAGCGTCTTTTGTCCTAATTTTCCTGCGATTGCCAACCCCGTAAAAGTCTTTCCCCAACTTACCCAAGCGTTTATTATACAACTGTCTTCAACTTCATCAAAAACCTCTTGTTGGCTTGGTCGTAAATCGAGCTTAAATTCTGGAAAGTCTTGTAATGCCTTAATACGCTTATCAATTATTTCATACCCTTCTGGGATTAAATCCGTTCTTCCCACAGGTATGCTAACTAATCCACCTTTAATCCTGGCCATGTTCTTTATTACGATAGGCGGATCTTTTGGATTATATGAAGCTATAGTATATGTAAGTTCTTTACTTAAAACTTCCTTATATTCATCCGTTGCTTCTAAATAGATACGATTACTTATTACTGCTTTCATACTTTCCTCTTTGTATCTTTTAGCTTTTCTTCAGAATATTCATATAAAAACCAAGGAAGTTCCTTAAGGTGTATTATCCCCGCCCAGGTCATTCCACTATAAGGGGGTCGTGGAATAAGAAAAGGAAAATTAACTCCTACTACCCACAATACTGAAGCAACTTCTTTTCTTTCTATTTTACGAATTTTATAGTATTTTAATTTACACCATATAGTTTTTTCATATATAAAAGGAACTCCTTTTGTGTCAATAAAAGTAGTAGCTCTTTGTTTTATTATACCAGTAAGGTTTAATATAGATTTTCTTAGTGGAAGTACTTCTTCATGGGGTGTTTGCGCCCTTCTTACCCCTAAAGTACTTCCTTTCATATTTGTATCATCAACTATTTGATTGTCTATAAATAATAGACCNTCAGAAAAGCTCCAATTGTCGTTCGGTAGAAGGAAAACTGGAAAGGTTACGTGTTGAACGTCCTTGTAAGTATANATCATCAAATGTCTCATAAGTTGTATACAATTTAATATCTTTTGCTCCTCCTGCGTCTAATAAACCACAAAGACTATAAATATCTGCCTCAGGTGGGCAAGTTACTTTAAATTCTGTGTCTTTCAAGTTAAAAACTATAATTTTTAACATCATTGATATGCTTTTTCAAACTTACCCATAGAATAATCGTCCCCAATTTCAAAATCACACCCAATAGGAGCCCCAGGAATTATTAGTCCTCTATCTAATTGTATCCAATATTGTAGTTTTTCAGAATAATGTTCAATTTCATCTTCCGGTACTTCTGCAAGAATGGAGTCGTGTACAAGCGCAAAAATTCGGGATTTCATATCATTAGCTTGTATATAATGATGCATGTCTATAGCTCCCAATAAGTTAATATCGCTAGCAGCAGACTGGACCAGAAAATTAAGACCAGAACGAATGCTATGACTCTTGATGCCCGCGTCTGAAGATTTGACATTTGGTAACCTCCTCTTTCTACCAAAAAAACTGTATATAAATCCATTTTGTTCAATATATCTATGATTTTTATCTATCCATTTATTTAATGCGTGAAATGTTTTAAAGTAGTCTTCAATTACTTCTTTAGCTTCTTGAGGACTAAAATACTTTCCTGAGTCTTTAGTTACTTGTTCACTAATTTTTTTTGGCCCCGCACCATACATAATTCCAAAAGTAACTGCTTTGGCTGCCTGTCTTCTATCTTTATACAAATGCTCCACTTCTTTAATGGTACAGGGTAGTTTAAATACTGTTTTAGCAATTGCACTATGGAAGTTTTCACCTGAACGAAATGCTTTTATTAATGCCTTATCTTCAGATAAAACTGCCGCAACATATACCTCTGCTGTGGTTAAATCCATTGCAACTATCTTATGTCCCGGAGCTGCCATAATACATCCTTTCACAGCGGGGTTGTCACGGGGTAGCTGTTGCATATTCAGTTTACCACTAGAACTAAGACGACCACTAGTGGTACTATGTAAATTAAAACTAGTACGAAGTCTATTATCCCTATCTAATTGTGGTATAATTTTATCCAAATAAGTATTCTTAATCTTAGATCGCTGACGTATTTCCAAAATAAGTTTGGGAACATTTGATTGTTCAGCAAGTTGTTCTAATACTTCGGCATCTGTTGAATTCGCTCCAGTTCCTGTCTTTTTACCCGTGGGCGGTAATCCTAGAGTATCAAATAATAAGCTACGAAGTTGCACAGTAGAAGCAGGATTGAAGTCTTTACCGTTAATCTCTTCCCACTCTCTTATAGCGGAATTTTTATAAAGTGCTGCAATAGCTTTATCGATGTTTTCCTGCATTACACTTTGTGCAAGACGTAACCTTTCGTTATTAAAAGGCACCCCGTTCTCTTGTGTATCAATTAGAAACCGAGTACCAGGAATAAGTATTTCATCATATACTTTTTTCAGCTTTGGATTTTCTTTTATCTTTTTAAGTTTCTCAAAAAGAATATAAGTACAAAGAGCATCCATAGCTGCATAAGGCTTCATTACGTCAAAAGGAATACAGCCCCAATCAAAATCATTTTTTAGAATGCCGTGCTCTTTTCTATAATTGTCCATCCACTCGTACATTGGCTTTTCATAATCACCATAGGGAGTGAACTTAATTGCAAGAGCTTTCAGCCCGTGCATTCCAGGGTTCTCATTTATAAGATAACTAAGTAACATAGTATCTTCAAATTTAGGGAACTTAAAGTTAAAATGATACTCCAAGAAAGCTATATCAAACTTTGCGTTATGAAATACTATAGTTTTCTTACTAAAAAGTTGTTGAAGTAATGTTTCAGTTTCTTCAGTAAAGCACTCAATATCAATATATGCCGCTCTTTTACCATCAAAACATATCGATATTCCTTGCATATATCCATCACGCGGATATAATCCAGTTGTTTCAGAGTCAACAGCAACAAATTCGCCCTCATGGGCAATAGCTTCTTTTATAAAATTATTACATTCTGCCGTGTCTTGGATACCGAAAGCAATACTTTCATCAATAACTACTTCTTCGATTTCACCTTTAATGTACTTAATAATATTGTCTTTTGAAGACTCCCAGGTTTTACGTGCTTCAGGCTTAAATCTAAGCATTGAAGGGTTAATAACAGGCAAGAATTTTTTATCTACTCTTGAGCCAGAAGACTCTGTTACAGATGTAGTACCTTTCACAAAGTACTTCAAAGCTTCACTACCTATTAAAATTATCCACTCATAATCATTAGTATCAATACTAATATCACAATCTTTTTTTAATACTTTTTTAATACTAGAATCTGAACAAAGCTGATATTGATCGAAATCAAACGCTCCTTCAAACTCTTTATTATAATCTGTTCTACTAGCTGTTTTCTCTACTATAGCTACTTTAGCCATATAATTTCTCTTTTAATTTATCTATCGAAGGTTGTGTGAGTGCGCCTGGGTCGGTATTTTTAAAGTATATATTCTGCGTTATAAGACCTACTTTCTCACATGTGGTTGTTAAAGCTTCTGCAGCTTTCTGACCTGCTTCATCTCCATCAAAGAAAATGTTTATATTTTCAATTCCTTGTGCTCGAAGCAAGGCAAGCTTTGTCTCACTATAATTTTTAGTTCCAAAGCAACATACTGTATTTGTAAGCCCTTTATCGTGTAAGTTTATCATATCAAAAATTCCTTCCACAAGTATAATAGAACCTTTTATAGTTTTTACTACAGGGAAGAAAGGAAGTTTAATACCTGGAGGCGTAAACTTATACTTAGGTCTTCCATCTGCGGTATGTCTTCCTTGAAATGCAACTATTTTATCAGAAATATCTCTAATAGGAAAGTTAATTCTTCCTATATAATCTATTCCTGAATGTTGGAATGCTTCAAATTTTTTATACGTTTCAGGTTTAATATTTCTCCAGTTACCTATATAAGGTAAAGAATTTTGAGGAAAAGACAAGCCAACACTTTCTGAGCGTTTTTGTATAATTTTTGTCTTAAAAAGTATTCTCCGTTGTTGTAAATAGTTTGCCTTTTCCCCAAAATGGTGAAACAGATTACCTTTATACTCACATGAAAAACAGTTAAATATTCCAGTAATTTGATGAACTCTCATACTAGGATTTTTATCTTCATGATGAGGGTTTAAACATCGAATTACAAAATCATTCCCTTTAGGAATAAAATAAATATCTCTGTCTCTGAGTAAAGTTTCTACATCCATTGGTTTTTTCCACATATATATTTCTTTATACACCTATATTATACTTGAATAAGCTATAAATGTCAAGATATATTTTTAAATATCGTCTATTTCTTCTCCAGT
>PBQF01000002.1 GCA_002724975.1 Parcubacteria group bacterium | reverse complement strand
ATTCGTTTTACCTGATCTTCAAACATGCATTTACTCCAACTGCCGCAACCGGCGGTTTTGCCGGGGCGACGGTATTGTATGCAATAACATGGGGAGTCAGAAGAGCTGCGTTCTCCAATGAAGCGGGGCTTGGAAGCGCTCCTATTGCCCATGCTGCCGCGAAAACAAAAGAACCGGTACGTGAAGGACTTGTTGCAATGATGGGACCCTTAATTGATACACTAGTTATATGTACCATGACTGCACTGGTAATCATCATTACGGGGAAGTGGACCGGCAACGCAGACTCATCGGTTTTAACAAAAAATGCATTCAATGCGGGAATACCATATTTTGGAGGAGTTATAGTGGCAATAGGACTGATACTGTTTGCCATATCCACCGCCATAAGCTGGTCATATTATGGAGACCGCTGCGCAGAATATTTATTTGGCAGGAGAGCAATCATGCCTTACCGTTGTGTTTATGTAGTAGCTCTTTTTGTGGGTGCAATTGTGCAGTTGGAATTTGTCTGGAATTTTTCTGATATCACATTGGGTTTAATGGCGCTGCCAAACCTCTTCGCCATTATTGCCTTAAGCGGTGTGGTGATAAGCTTGACTAAAGACTACTTTTCACGAAAACATGTGAGAACTAATTAATGAAAAATGAATATGACGTTGTAATCACCGGCTCTGGACCCTCAGGAGCAGCGGCGGCAAAGGGACTGGTAAATGAAGGATTAAGCCTTCTGGTGCTGGAGAAAAAGAAGCTTCCCAGATACAAAATATGCTCCGGCATTATCTTCAAAAAATCTCTGGATATAACCGAGAAATATTTTGGAGAGATTCCGAAGTCAGCATACGTTACTCCAGAACTTTTGAAGGGAGTTAGATTCTGGTCTGATGATGAAAACTATAAAGACTATCCTTTCAATAAAGATGGCAACGGAGTGCCAAACATATGGCGTTCTGAGTATGACTACTGGCTTGTCAAGGAATCCGGAGCAGAGATTAAAGATTGCCATCTCTTGACAGACTTCACTGAAAGTGATGATTATATCCTTCTGAAGGCTCATGACAATCTAAATGATAAAGCAATAGATATTAAGTGTAAGTACCTGATAAGCGCCGAAGGCGGCAAGTCTGTAATAAGAGCAAAGCTTGATCCTGAATTTGAAAAGAGCCTGAAATGGTTTACCGCATACCAGAATTACTATGAGGGAAGTTCAAACCTGAATCCCCAATATTATCACGGTTTTCTGGAACCCCAATACGGTGAGGTTTACGCATGGTTCAGCGTCAAGGATGGTCTGCAAGTCTTCGGCACTGCGGCTGCGAAGGGGAAAAAAATAAAACCATATCTCTTGAAATATACAGAGTTACTAGAGAACAAGTTTAATCTTAAGCGTGGAAAGATGGTCAGGAAATCTGGATGTATTGGAAACAATATGTGTCCAGAAGGAAAGTTCTACCTCGGCAAAAACAACGTTCTGCTTGTAGGTGAAGCGGCAGGATTTCTTAACGCTTTTGGTGAGGGGATTTCATGCGCATTGACCTCAGGGATGTTTGCTGCTGAAGCAATAAGCGAGGATATTAAATCAAACGGTAACGCTCTTGAACTTTATACGAATTTGACAAAAAAAGATCGGAGACAGACAACAGTATCATGGCGACTGGGCGCAAAGCTGGCAGGCAGAGACTTAATGCCGATATAGGGTTCGGGAAGAAGCAATGGATGCATACCACATAACTATCTTAATCATTTCGTTACTGGTCATGCTTGGAGGGCTTGCCGGAATTATATTCCCTATTATTCCAAGCACCCCTTTGATATGGACAGGTGTTTTTATATATGCAGCTTGTGATGGGTTTGAGACGATAGGATGGTCTCTTCTCCTAATCTTAGCTATCTTAACTATCGTTTCTCTTGTCCTTGATTATCTTGGTGGAGTTATCGGGGCAAAAAAATATGGAGCAACAAGATGGGGGTTGATTGGATCAGTAATCGGTGGTATAGCCGGTTTTTTTATGGGTGGAATCGTCGGACTGGTTTTCGGCCCGTTTTTTGGCGCAGTATCATTAGAATTACTTTTTGGTAAGGATTTAAAAGGCGCGTTTAAATCAGGTGTGGGCACACTAGTCGGTTTTCTTGGTGGCGTAATAATAAAGCTGGTTATAAGTGTTGTTATAATCGGCATATTTCTCATAAAGCTGTTTTAGACAAAGTAAATTATGATTTTGCATAGAGAACTGGATATAGGAGAGCTTTCTCTCTGTCCTTATCTGCCGGACAGAAAAAAAACAGATCAGATACCTTCTTGCAAGCGAGCTGAACGAATCCGATATTTCATTTCTACTTGCAAAAGGGTGGAGAAAATTTGGTGTATATTTTTTTCAACCTTCTTGTCCTGACTGCAGCGAATGCGTTCCAGTTCGGGTTATATCTGACGAATTTAAGCCGTCTAAAAGTCAGAGGCGTAACCTGAAAAAGAACCGTAATACCGATGTTGTTTTCGGCCCACTTAAATTCAGCGAGAGGGCCTTTGAGATTTACAAAGACCATTCAAACCAGCGTTTTTCACAGGAATGCGATCTGGATGAATTCATCTCCGGATTCTTCTCTCCCTCCGCCCCAAGCCTTCAGTCAGAATACTATCTTGATGGAGAGTTGATTGGCCTGGGCTTCCTGGACAAAGGTGAAGATTGTCTGAGCAGCGTCTATTTTATCTATGACACAAAATTTTCACATCTAGGGCTGGGAACCTTCAGCATTCTGAAGGAAATAGAGCACACACGATCTCTTGGATTGAAATACTATTGCCTCGGTTATTACGTTCAAGAGTGCCAGAGGATGTCATATAAGAATAATTTCAGACCAAGGGAACACTATAACTGGTCAGAGGATAAGTGGGAAGCTACATGTTGACAGAATCACAACCCAAGAAATCGAATTGTTATTCCACAGAGACATATGGTAGCGCCAGCCAGGGCGTGAGTGTATCGCTCCAGTCGTCCCATGGGTAGAAGATTTGCACCCAGAGAGAGAAGTATGACAATGCTCAGCATTGTTGCAATCGTCACTACGCCAAAGACACTTGTTACCAGCACCAGACCAAATGTACTGCTCTTTGCCGCAGGATATATCAGTAACGGAATCAGGGGCTCGCAAGGTCCGAACACAAAGATTGTAAAGAGTATCCAGGGAGTAAGGTTCTTTGCCTTCTCCCCTTTGTGGACATGTAATTGTGCTTCATTATGTTTGTGTTTATGTTTGTGGATTGGCATACTCGTGTCGCCATGCGCATGCCAATGTTTGTGAGGTCGGTTCTTTCGCGCAGTGAATACCCCCCAGACAAAATACCCTAGTCCGAAAGCGATGAGCAACCATGCCGCAAACCCTCCACGGAACGATTCTATTGCCCCTAACTTGTTCAAAGAGATCCCGAGAGCTATTCCTATAATACCTAAGACAACGGAACTTGACACATGCCCTATACCACATAAAACGGTTATACATGATGTCCTTGCCAGCGACCATTTTCTTGCCCGTGCCATTACGATAAATGGCAGATAGTGGTCAGGCCCGAGCATTGTATGAATCAGGCCTATGGATGCGGCCGTAATGGTGATAATAATAATTTCGTGCAACTTTTATAATCCTTTCAGTAGCATAAATATAAACTCTGTAGCACTTATAAACAAAAAAGTCAATCTGTATTTACCCTATTATGTCCTTCTTGACGAAATACTCTATTTCCTGTAGTATGNGGCATCAAGCTTTTGAAGAGCGTTGCATGAACCGCCTGAGAGAGAACATGTTATTAAACCAAAAACCACTTTATACGTTTTAGGAGATACTAAATATGGCAGACAAACATTCAATGGACATTGTGTGCAAAGTAGAGATGCACGAGGTTAAGAACGCTGTTGATCAAGCCAAAAAGCAACTGGCAGTAAGATACGATTTCAAAGGAAGCAAGTCGACAATCACCTTAAACAAAGACGATACTATAACTTTGATTGCCGATGATGACTATAAGCTTAAAAGTTTGACAGATATATTAACAGAAAAACTTGCAAAGAGAGCTATTCCAACAAAAGCACTGGATTTTGGAAAGACTGAAAACGCCCTGGGAAATACTATAAGGCAGGTTATTACGTTTCAGGCAGGAATTCCTATGGATAAAGCGAAGGGAATCGTCAAGCTCATTAAAGGCATGAAGATAAAAGTACAGTCACAAATCCAGGAAGACAAAATCAAGGTGTCAGGAAAAAAGATAGATGATCTGCAGAGTATTATGCAGACAATCAAAGACCAGGATTACGATTTCGCCGTGCAGTTTGAAAACTACAAATAAAACTTGCGCGAGTCAAACTTAAATCCTTACCCCTACTTTTTTGAATTCCTTTTCGCTATACAGCATTACGTAATCTTCAAGACCGGTTTTCTCTTTTATGCTGTTTATAACGTTTTCACACTCCTCATCCGTATAACCATGAATCATGGTGAATACATTATAATCCCAGCCGGGAAATGTAGGACGCTCGTAACAGTGCGTAACCTCTTCAAAAGCCGCCATGATTTTTCCACACTCTTCCACCTTATCCTGGGAAACTTTCCATACGGTCATTGCATTGGAGTTTATCCCTATCTTTCTGTGAGCGATAGAAGCCGCAAGGCGCCTTATCTTTCCGTTTTCCAACAGGGCCTTTAATCTGCCTATAACTTCTTCCTCAGTCATACCCACTCCATCGGCTATGTCTTTGTATGGGGTCTTTGTCAGGGGCAGACCATCCTGAGCATATTTAATCAGTTTAATATCTAAATCTTCTGTCATAAAAAATTATCCTTTTCTGTATAGTTTGTCATCCCCGCAGAAACAACAAATTTAGCATATTTTAAATTTCACACCTATCTTAAATTTCTTTGTTGTTGGCAGCATGCGAACATCAAAACCTGTTCGAGTCTCTATCTCTTTAATATTCTCTTCAAGCTTCTCCTGTGTTGGTGCTGACATAGTAAACCAGATATTGAGAGGAAGTTCTTTATTCCTCCCTTTTCTTAAATAATTATGAGAGACTCCGCTGTACCCGTTTATCACCTCAGCAACTTCATCAATTTTATCATCCGGTATCTGCATAGCCGCAAGTGTTGCAGAATTCCCAACAGCCTGGGTGTTTATGATAGGGGCAAGACGGCGGACGTATTTACCATCAACCATAGCTTTAATTCTCTCAATAACCAGATCTTCATCAAGGTCCAGTTCATTGGCAAGATCAAGAAATGGTCTGTGCGTAAGAGGAAGATTTGTTTGAAGCCTTTGTAGTATTTTTTTATCAGTTTCGCTTAATGACATTTTATTATATTTCCCATCTTTTAGAAAAAATGTACGGAGCCGACGCAACTGTTTTTATCACGTCTAATTATATATTCACGAATGCACTATCTCTTTATCACTCACCTGTTCAGGTGAAGGATTTTTATTTCCTTTTAACCTTTTTTTAAATTCTTCAATACCAATTTTTCTAACCAGCTCGCCAAAACGCTTCTCTTTCTTCTCATTCAGTATTGCGTCTACACACACATCCAAGGCATTGAGCACTTCAGATTCATCTGCAAATTCAATGAGGTCATCTGCAAATTGAGGATGCCTGCCCAGCTTGCCTCCAATCATCACACGGAAACATTTTTTATCTCTCTTTATGGTACCTGTAGGACAAACCTCGGCACACAAACCACAATGTAAGCAACGATCGTAATTGATTGTAACAACCTTTTTCCCGTTTTCAGACGATTCATTTGACATTCCAGAAATCCTGATCGCACCTTCTTTGCATGCTCTCAGACAATTTCCACAACCGTTACATTCAAAATTCTCATCGACAGATACCGTCGCCCGAACGTGTACACCAAAATCCCTAATCTGAGGCATCGAACAGCAATTCGGACAACTGGCTATCGCAATCTTCAATCTCTGATGAGGAAGGATTTTACCATCTATCCTGCTAATCAGCTTTTTGCTGAATTCATTCTCCCTGAGTCTATCCTTAATTTTCTGTTGAAGCCCTTTGATCCCTGCTATCAGAAACGGACACTCAACGTCCTCTCCGCGGCATATTTCAATATTGTACATCGCCGGGAATCCATCTTCCTCTACATACTCATCTGATCTCTTCAGGAGTTCATACTTGTCTTCTCCTGCTTTTGAGTCCAGAGAAAACGGATTTGCATTTATAACGCCTTTATCACTTTTAACGCTTCCGGTTCCCATAAAACTTGCCTTCGCATCTTCAACATCTTCCAGGGTTACAATGCTCTTTCCCTTTTCGCTGGCACGTTTTTCGATCTTTGAGCGAGCCATCCTTCGTACAAAAATGGGTATTTTTTCAAGCCTTGAACTTGCCTCTTCATCCCATTCCATTGAACCGAAACTCCCTAAGACCGGAAAGCTTTCTGCAATAAAGCCTTAACCGCTATATATTGAAAATTATAAAAGACTTTATTATATTTTAAACACGCTCTTAGTCAAACAAAAACTAGGATCAGATCTTATTTGAGAGTATTTTCCAGGTAGGAAACTACGTTTTTTGCTATCTCAAGTTTGCCTTTTAATGGTTTAGGTATTTTACTGTCACCTGTAACCATATATGCGATATGACGTTTGCGGGAGATGTTTTTGTAGTCATTTGCCACGATCATGTTGGACCTGCTCTTTTTCAAGAACCTTTTGGCTGTTTTTACCAGATCATCTTTTGTTCTGTTTACCTCTAATTTAAAACCCACAAGCAAAGCATCCGGCCACATGTCCCTGATAATGGTTATAACCTTTGGTGTTTTTACCAACTTAAGTAACCACTCTCTCTTTTTTGAAGGCGTCTTATCAGGTTTAGCCCTGGCCGGTACGTAATCTGCCACCGCCATGGCATGAACAACTGCATCAAATCTCTTCTTCTTCAATTTTTCCCGAATAACCTTAACCAGATCGTCATTCGTTTCAATCTCGATTAACTTAAGCTGTGATGGCTTTATGTCATCTTGACCTTGAATCACAGGAAACAGACTATCTGTACCGTATACATATGTAACAACCGCGCCACGACTCATTGCTTCATATGCTATTTCACTGCTGAGCTTCCCTGTTGATGTGTTCGTTATGTAACGAACAGCGTCTAGATAACCACGAGTTGAACCGGCGGTAATAAGAATATTTTTCTTTTTAAGGAGGGGCATTTAACGTCTCTAATCCTGTAAATGCTAGATATTAAAGAGGGTTCTTGATGCTGATACCGGACAACCGGGGTACGGGTGTCCGGTATCAGAAAGTATCTATCTGTTATTCCTGTTCACTTTTCAACTCAACTGTATTTACTTCCCCAAACTCACTTAACGGTTTATCAAATTGCTCCATATCGCCAATAACGAGCAATTTGATATCATCAGGATGCAAATATTCTTTTGCAACACGAGCTATATCTTCTTTGGTAATTACCTCTATATTTTCTACATAGGTATCAAGATAGTCTAACGGCAGGCCTTCATATTCTATCCCTACCATTTGACCAACTATGCTGGCACTTGATGTAAATTTAAAGATAAACTGATTTATATATGTGTCCTTTGCCAGCTCTAATTCATCATCACCAACGTATTCTTCCCTGATTTTCCTTACCTCATCCAGGGCAAAGTTTATGGCTTTTACTGTTGACTCGCTCTTAGTCTGACACGATGCGAAGAAGAAACCAAGATCCCTTGGCGTATGAAATCCACTGTACGCCGAATACGCCAGCCCTTCGTCTGAACGGACTTTACTTGGTATTCTGGAAGTAAAGCTTCCGCCTCCAAGGATAAAGTTCATAATTTTAATTGGGAAATAGTCTTTATTTAACCGGTTGATGGCTATGTGGCCAAAAACCACACTGGCCTGATTTACATCTTTGTAAATATAATTTATAGACCTCTGGAATTTCTTCTCAACTGCAGGCACTTCCGGAAAATCTATCTCTGTTTTTTCCCAATCTGCAAAAACGTTATTTAGCTTTTCTAATATCTCCTGAGTATCAAAATCACCGGATATACCCATAATAACATTGTTCGGGCAAAAGTACTTTTTATGAAAAACAACCATGTCATCTCTGGTTATATTTTCTACGGTATCTTTATACCCTATTATTTTTCTACTGTACGGATGGTCTGCCTTATACATTATCTTCCTGAACTCTCTGAAAATAATCTTTCTGGGAGTATCATTTTCCCTCCTGATATCTTCCAGTATTTCATCTTTCTCCTTCCTGATCATATCCTCCGGGAAAGCAGGATTCATCAGCACATCCGCAAAAACCTCCAGACCTTTATCAATATCCTTCTTCATTGTAGAGAGGGACGCGCTACCTAATTCTCTGCTAATTCCCGTCTCAACAGATGCGGCAATAAATTCCAACTCTTCATTCATCTGTTCCGGTGTTCTTGATTTTGTACCGCCTCTTCTCATTACGCTTCCAACCAGACTTGCAAGTCCTGCCCTTTCTTCAGGTTCATAAATGGCACCTGTCCTGAAATGAGCAGTAATTTTGAATAGAGGCAACTCATGGTCTTCAAGAAGATAAAGGATCATGCCATTGTCTAAAACCACTCTTTCAGGCTTTGGCGGAGTAAACTCAATTGGTTCGTATTCAAATGCGGATACAATCTTTGCCCCCTCAGATTGAGGTGCCGTCATAACAGGCTCAATCGCCTGTCCGCTATGCTCATCATACGCAAAAACTGTTTTCGCCTGCCCAATAGAGAGACTTGACAATACAAGAATTAAAATAAACAGATGGCTTAGTGAAAAATTAACTTCCTTTGTTTTCATGAGCGGCTTCCTTTCCTTTCTTTTTATTATTCACTAAGATCGCTACCGTTCTGTTGGTTTTCTTAAAATATTTATTTGCAACACGTATAATATCTTCCGGAGTCACAGCGACTGTCCTTTCTACAAGCGTGTTAATATATCTCCATCCGGCAATTGCTTCGTACGATGATATTTCACTAGCAAGTCCCGATGCAGATTCCAGGCTCCTTACGAAACCGGCTTCCAATTGATTCTTAATTTTTTGCAGTTCATGGTCAGTTACAGGAGTTGTTTTCAGTTTTTCCAACTCTTCATATATTGCTTCTTCAACCTCTTCTGCTGTGTGAGGATGTCTAGGCGAAGAGAAGAAGATGAAGGTATCGGCATACTTGGACGCCCCACCATACGCATGGGCCATTACGGCAATACGTTTTTCTTCTATCAAACTTTTATATAACCTTGAAGTTCTCCCGGTTGAAAGAATTGCTTCGATAACATCAAATACATATTGATCCGGGTGACCAATTGCAGGCTTATGGTAAGCAATAGATAATACGGGGTTGGCATCATATTCTACATAAACCCTACGTTCTCCTATTTGTTCGGGTTCTACAGTCGTAACCTCTGGCGGAGCAGGTTGTCGTTCGATATCACCAAAGTGTTTTTCAATAAGATCAACAACTTCATCAGGATTTATGTCCCCAACAACTACTATTACTGCATTATTCGGCGAATAGTATTGCTCAAAATATTCAGTAACAGCCGCCTTTTTCATATTTTTAATATCTGACATCCAACCTATAACAGGCCAACTATAAGGATGAGCCGTAAAAGTAGCGGCATTCAGTTGCTCTATTAGCAAACCGAACGGACTGTTTTCCGTACGCATACGCCTCTCTTCCATCACAACGTCCCTTTCAGAATAAAACTCTCTCAAAACGAGATTTTTCATGCGGTCAGATTCCATAAACGCCCACAACTCAAGTCTGTTTGACGGCAAGTTACAATAATAATACGTTGCATCGTTTCCTGTCGATGCATTAAGACCGGTAGCGCCATTCTTGAGATAGATGGACCACATTTCATCCTTAACAATCAAATCCTTTTGCGCTTTCCATACCTCTTCCAATTCCTCTTGCAACTGTTCCAGTTTTTTGCTGTCTGTCTCATTCCCCTTGGATTTCTCAGCTGTAATACCAGAAATGAGTTCATCCTCCTTTGACAGTAGAGGTTTTTCACTATCGTAGTCTTTAGTTCCAAAAATTTCTGTACCCTTAAACATCATATGTTCGAACAGGTGAGATGCACCTGTAATCCCGGGATGCTCATTTACGGAACCAACCTTATAAACGATTCTGAGTGAAACTATAGGAACATCATGTTTCTCCAACATCAATAATTTTATACCGTTGTCGAGTGTGTGCTCCCTTACATCCAGTGCCAGTTTTTGGCCAAAGGAGTTTGTACAAAAAAAGAGTACTACGGAAATTATAAAAATTTTTATTCTAGTTTTCTTCATCAAAAAAAATCTCCTCTCTATTGATTTATTGCCGGAGTGAACAGGAGTATGTAAAGCCCAAACTTTTTTTATATTAATCAAGACAGCTAAACAGTGCTACAATAGTTTCACAAATAAAGTTCCCCGTCAAGTTGTGATAACTACCGATAGCCCTTCAATTGGTGATAATAAAGCGGAAAATTATTCGTCATACCAAAGCCCGCATTTGCCTTTAAGATGCGAAAAATGATCTCTTTCACTAAATGGATACAGTTTACACATATGAGGCCTACAATCATGCTCCTTACACATTGCATA
>PBQF01000001.1 GCA_002724975.1 Parcubacteria group bacterium | reverse complement strand
TTTTTTCTTAGAATTCTATTATAAGTTTAATATCTTCTGTTTGGTCGGAAGCACGTGCTACGGGAGCACGATTTTCGATATAAATTACATCCCCAGAACCAATTTGCATATCACCATTAGCAACATTAACTAATTTTAAATTTTGATTATTGCCCGAACCAAATCTTACTAATGCTTGTGCATCAGTTGCTCCAGCGAAACTACTAGCGACATTTGCAGTAGTACACTGAAAAGAACCAGGCATACCATCATATCCAACACTTGAATTTGCACCATTGGTAACATCTATAACACGAATAGTACTTGAAGTTGCATTTACATCTACAACATATGCAGATGCACCATTTGCTCCAATATCATTTTGAGTTATCGTAATATCACCATCAATAGCTGCAGTATTTGCAGTATAAGTAAATGTTTTGGATTGAGTAGCAGTGGTTCCAGTATATTTTGCATATGTCCCATCTGAATTCGGGTCTGCTAGTAATCCAATTTTACGAAAATCGTTCGTTGTTGTGAATTTTCCAGATTCATCTTGTGTCAATTTTGTATTAACCATAATAAAATATCCACCCAACTCTGAAACAGCGTCATATCCATGTCCACCTTTTGGTGGAATGATAGGTGTAACGGCCGCACTTGCTCCTGCACCCGTTCCTTGTTGTAAAACATTCAAAGTCGATGTAGTAAAACTATTACCAGTACTAATAACTGTCACTCCACCAACCGAATTAGCAGCAAGACTATTTGAAGTCAATACAAGTTCTTGTCCATGTCCATCACCGATAATTTGAAGATATGGTGCAATATTTGCAGTCAATGTTCCTGTTAAAGTAATAGACCCCAATGTTGGAGTTACAACAAGGGTCATTCTTGAATTACCAGAATCCCAAGTACTATCAGTAACTTTTCTAACGTAAGAAGTTCCCCCAAAGGTAAAATATACAGAAGAATTATTATACTTGTCATCTGATGTCAAGCCAGGACTTGAAAGAATGAGAGATGTTGTAGTACTTCCAGTATTATAAATTGAAATATTGTTTTCAAAATGGTAATTTGCACCATCTTCAGTAATATCAAATATATCTAATGCACCATCGACTGTATTATACTCTATTGTCGCTTGGTCTGAACCATCATTCTTTATTCCGCCTGATCCCAATCCTCCAGCAGTTGCAGTATTTCCAAGTGCATTTGCATCTCGAATTTGTTTTACAGGAATGTAATTTGATGTCACAAACTTGAGAGCATCAGATGCAGAAATAGAATACATATATTTCCATACATATCCATCGGCTAATGCTGCAGGCGCTCCAGCAGTTGTAGTTACATGTGTTGGTTCAGTTGTTGATGGTTGTGGAACACTCGACTCATTCTTGTTATTGTGTAAACACTTGTAAACATTAAAATTACTATTCATTGTATACATTGGATACAAAACACCTGTACCTGTACTGATTGTCTGACCAGTTCTTTCTGTCAACAAATTTGTCATAGTTTCTGTATCATCATACATTGCATAGTGTCTTCCTTCAGTCCAGTTATGTCTTGTTATAACATGACTTGCATCAGAAGAAGATACTTTTTTCGCTGCAATCATATCCTTCCAATGTGTATAAGAAGTATTTGCAGTAGTATCTGAGGATGGATTAGCTGCAGTTGCAGGATTTGGAACATTTACATCACTAAACGAACCAGACCATGCATCTGACTTGCCAATAAACATATAAATGTTTGTATTCAGAAGCCCTTGTGCATCAGTAACAGAAGTTCCTCCGTACAATTCAGTTTCAAGAAACATTTCCCTGAACTGTTTTGCGTTATGAATTCTAAAATTTTGTGTAACTAATGCGGCCACTGTTTTTTCTCCTAATGTTTATTCTTATATTATTTATACGGAAACTCTTTGGTCTACTCTGTGTTTAAAGTATCCAAATCCGTTATTTCCTGGCTGTCTTACATAATCAAATGGTTGGTCAAAAGTCAATACTCCAGCATTTACCCCAGATTCTTCTAACATAATATTATCCTCATCTTCAAGAACTATATTGTCTTCCCCTGCGGTTGTTTCATCTTTGAGATATGACCCCAAGACAACTTTTCTTTCCGCTTCTGACAATACAATTCTTCCTCCTGTATCTTCAGATATCATAACAATCTCTTCTTCTATCAACTTTCCAAGATTTGAAGATGTTCCACTATAAGAACCATGAGATGGTGATAAAGAATCTTCTAATAAAATTTCATCATCATCTTCTAAAAGCAACCCATCTTGGTCTATTATGATATTATATGGGTCAAACTCAAGAACAGTATCGGGAGTTAAAGAAGATAAATCATCCGTAAAATGATGGTAAAGATAAGGGTCAATTTCATAATCAGAATATTCACCAATATATTCCTTATTCAATAGACTGATTGGTAACCCAGAAGATGTAGATTTTCCAGGCCGATATATTTTACCATTTGCTGTTATTGTAACGGTATCAGAAGTTACATCATCTGTGTCGATGTCCAATGAACCATAAGCAGTAAGTGATATTGGGTCACCCAATGTAAAAATAGAAATATCTTCATTCAACATAATACCATCTGTTTCAAGTAATATATTATCTCCTGCATCAGCAGTACCATCTGTACTATTAATAAGAATTGAACTATTTTCAATATCTACATCTGAAACCGAAAATAAACTACCATTTAATGTATCAACATTTGTTCCTTCAAAATCATCCAAATAAATTTCATCATTTTCATGAAAGTAATGTGGTTCTGATGTATGTATTGTTATTTTCGTTTCTTCTGCAAGAATTTTATTTCCATCTTCAAGTAAAAATGTTCCACCCTCATCTGTAGCATATTCAAGATATAAATCTGAATCACGATAAAATGTACTAATATCTTTGACCGACATAAGTGAAAAGAACTCGGCCGGCATTCCATTTGTAGATGTAAGTCGTTGGAGATATTCTATAACACTTGCAATTATATTATCTGGAAGAAATTCTGAATTTTGAACTTCTCTTGGAATTTCTGCAAGAATTTTATCATCATCTTCTCCTATTATAACTCCACCATCTTCATAATATAGATATCGGTCATATGATGTAACATCTCCATAATAAACAGAATTATCAAGAAAGAGATCCAATTGAACTTCTCTATCCATGTATGTTTCAGCAGTTACATAAAGATTATTTAAAACTTCAGAAATTAATTGTAAAGACAAATCACGATATTGTGTCAAACCTGTAGCTAAAACTGAATTAATATTATTTAATCCTCTATCAAACATTGCAGCATTTAACAATGTTGCAATAGAAACTTCTCCAAATAATTTATGGCCTGCTGGGTGGATAAGTTTTAAAACATCTTGTTTCCAAACATTAATAGAATCTGCTGTTTTGATAACATATGAAAAATCTTGATAATAATCACTATCTTGTATTTTCTTAATAGAACTTGGTTTTCCCGATTCATCCGAAAATACACCATCTTTTGTTTTAGAATCTGTCATAACTGCAACAAGAGTTGCACCAGTAGAAGAAGATGATGCATTGGTGGATGCAGTCACTGCTGGGGAAGTTATATATCCAAAACCCGATTCTGTTATCGTAATATCAGAAATTGTCCCACCCAATGCACCCATTGTAAAGGCTCCATTTTTTCCATAATATCCACCATTTGGAGTATCTGGTTCAAACAAACTTTTATAATAATTATTTGTAGATGTTGCAGAAGGAAGTGCTTCATATCCCAAACCATGAGATGTAATAGAAATAGCGTTTATTGCACCAAAAGTCTGTGTCTCAAATACAAGAGAATTAATAATTACATTATTTGCATTATTGGTTAAAGACAACGTACCCGAAACCGCTTCTGATCCAGAAGTTGAAGTTGCCGTAAATACTGTAGAATTAACATATGTCGCTTGAAAAGATTCATTATCATCAATTGTACCATGAAGAGAACCAGCAAAATCTATATTAACATATTGTGTTCCTTTGGTAATGTCCAAACTACCAGTTGTCGTTCCTGTCCCAGAAGTGTTAAATGTAAAAACAGTTGTACTAGAAACACCCGCCACAGTAAAAGAAGCAGTATCATCAGATGTCCCATCAATAGTTCCAGATTGAAAAAACGCTTTAAATGTTTCTGTCCCCACACCTAAAAAATGATGTCCTGTTGGTATTGTAGCGGTAACTAAAGTTCCCGCTCTAGCATATGTTCCTGTCAAAGCAAAATTATGACCACTTGATACAGTTGCAGTTATGGTTGAACCACTTCTTACATATGTTCCTGTTTTTTCTGCAATAGTATTACCAGCCGTATCGTAATCGGTAGCATTAATCAAAACATCTGTTGTAGATGCTGTAAATGAAGAATCGTCAATAATAACAGCTGTTGCTCCTGCGATAGAATACCCATTAGAATCGAACAAATATAAAGTATCTGTATCCGCAAAAGTTGTCAATTCAAGTGTTTCATTTATAATATAATCGTTGGCATCAGCAGTACCACCATCAGTACAATTAATTGCAATGTATCCACTATCATCCTCTAAACCTAAACGTGAAGTAGCATTTCCACGGTCATATACTACTAATTCTGAATTTGTAATAGAAATAACTTCTCCAATTTTAGTACTATCTGCATATGTTGATGCATTTCCAACAATATATCCTGTTGAAACTTCTATACTAAAAGGAAGTGCCGTTGATGCTCCAGAAACATTAAAACTCGTTGTCCCTATAAACTCTTTGAGAGTAGATGTGACTACATCTAATTGATATGTGTTTTTTAATTGAGATATCTTCGCTGCAGCAGTAGCATCCACATTGGTATCAGTATTATCAAAAACTAAAACATCATTGACTTGATATCCATTTCCCGAATTTGAAACTGTTATATTTGTAATTTGGTCAGCCGTTGTTGCACTAACATTCGCTGTTGCACCATATCCCACATTAGTTGAATCAGTAATCGTGAGAGGGTCGCCTACTTCATATCCAGTNCCNCCATCTGTTATAGTAACATCTGTAAATTGNGAACTAATAGTTGCAGAAACAACAACTCCTGCNGCNGTTGTNGCAGTAATTGTTTCCCCAATAGTAAATGAACCAACTCTATCTANAATAACCAATTCAATAATTGAAATTGTACCAAGTTTTCTTTCAGTAACAGTTGATACAAAAGCTGTTGAACCAGAAGTTGAACCAGTGATTGACAAACCATTAAAATTTAAATAATTAGAGTCATATATTAATTGTAATACAACATCTTGTGACCATTTACCATCAGAAATTTTTAAAAGGTCATTTTTTGGATAATAGAGGTCTAAATTTTCTTGGTCAAATAACAATCTAAACAAAGTTCTTACAGATTTTTCACTACCTTTAGAACGATAAAAATCTTTCAAATGTTGAATAAACATTCTCAAATCTACAGAAGCCGAATCTCTAATATTCGGATATAATTCTTTTTTGTAGGATTTAAGAATCCCTTCACTTGTAGTAGTGGGGTCTATCAGTTCAGAAAAAGTTTTAAGTGCATTTACTGGATTTCGAACAATTTTTGTAACATCCCCACGAGCCGCAGAAGTACTTCCAACAAGAGTATCATCAGTAGAAAAGTCAAGAGTATTTGTGGGTTCTAAAAATAACTTATTAAACCCTGAAAAAGCACCTATTCCCTTAACCGTTGCAGTTGCACCAGTACTTGAACCCGTTACAGTTTCACCTACAGTGAAAGTATATGCAGTTTCATAACCAGTAGTAATTCCATAATAAACACAAATAGATTCTAAAAATTCAAAATAATTTTTTGTGAATTTCTCAAATAGAGGATATTCTTCCGATATAAAAGACGGAAGTTGCTCTGAAACTTGAGATACGGCTTTTGCGGTTATTTTAGCAGACATACGTTATTAATAGACAGTAGAAGAACCAGTAGATGTACCAGTTGTTGTTGACGAAACAGTTCCAGTAGAACTAGTTGATGTAACAGTTGTTCCAGTTCCAGCATCATCTTGCATTGTTACCGTAATATTAGTGTTAGAAATTTCAAAAATTTGACTTCTAACTGGTATTAAATCATTAACTGCTGGTTGAATTGTAAAATCCAAAGTTGACCCAAGAAAAGAATTTGGTTTGAATGATGAAATAGAAATATATCCATTTGAATATGTAACTATTCCTGCACTATCTGAAAGAACAATTTTATCTGAACCAGAAAGATAATAAATCCGTAACACACCATTTAAGTCATCAAAATAACATGTTTCATAAGTAGTTCCGGCCGCATCAGTAAAAGAAAATGCAGTAGAAGATACAGCTCCATCATATGTTGTAGATGGATTGTAAATAGCGTTATTGAAACTGACTGTGTAAGTATTATTTGCAGTAGTAGAAGGAATAAACCCCTTTTTCGCTCTAATCGTTGTCAAGTTATTAATAACAGATGTTTCAGTAGCATCTATATCTTTTGAAAATGTAGAATATCTAAAAATTGACCCAAATTTCAATAAATTATTTGTTTTATGAGATTGAATCTTATCTATTACCAATTCTGCTATTCTTCCCGATGAAAGAGTTGTTAAACGAGAATCATATTTTACTGTGAGAGAAAGAACCAAATCAATAATATCTGGGTCAACTACTTCTGGAGTAATAGCGAGAACATTATAAGACGAAACTGCACTTTTGATCGCTGCAATCTGTGATATCGACAAAGAAGTAGCTCCAGCTGGTTTTGCAGAAATGAAAACTTTTCCATATTGAGGTACATCATTGTCTTGTCCTCCCCAAACAGAAACACTATCTAATCCCGAAACATCTCTTTCTATAATCGACTTATAATCATCCGTTGTAACTGCACGATTTTGTGCTTCATAATTTTTGGGTGCATTGAATTTTATTTGGTCAATAGTTTCCCTATCTGTACCACCAACAGCAGCATTTGAAGTTGCAACCGATATTTCATTATATCCACCAATCGAACCGGCCGCAGAAAATGTATTTGCACCATTTACATCTGCACCTTCAGTCACCAACGCAGCGAGAAGAACAATATTTCCAGTAACAGGTTTTCTTCCTAAAACACCATCACCAAAATCTACACGAAATTGTCCCGATGTATCTTCACTTAAAAAATAAACATTGGATGTAGAATTGATTGTTGTTATGTCTGTCGCCTTCGTATAAACTGCTGTATTCGTATCTATTGTTGATTCTTGTATTGTTACTGTCAAAGAATCTGTATCTGTATTTGCGTTTGGTAACACAAATTTTTGTTCTGTATTGCTTGTATTTGCTGTATATCTAAATGTTAATGGAATTCCTTGTGTCAATTCTACACCTGACGCTATATAATTACCGTCATCTACCGTAATTGTGTGAGAATTAGATGTGCAAAACACATAAGATGTGCCATTAACCGATGAAGAAAACTGTGTATGTTTATCAATGGTAATAGTTGCAGGAGAAT